>JAVVFN010000038.1:0-10569 GCA_032250645.1 Methanomicrobiaceae archaeon
CTGAAACGAGAACGAGACTTTTTGTCCGATGTGCTCTTCTCATTCCGCCTTGGGGACTACACTTGAAATGCTGCATTAAGTCTTTATTGGAGAGAGTATCACCAGGTTGGATTGATCTTGTGAAATTTGAATAAGGAATATTAACCGTCTCATCAAAAAATTCGACATCAAATTCATTAATCCTTAATCCTTTTTGAAATTTTATCGATGGCGTATCCTCCGAGAATTTTTCACCATTTTTGAAAAATTCATACCATTTAGGAAATTTTTTCTGAAGAAGAGAGGAAAAATCATTTTTCCAAATCAATCTGGTTCGAGGTGAATCGAGGATGGTCATTTCAAGAGTTGCATCAAAATTTAAATTTTCATACCACAGAGTTATTGATCTTTTATCACCCGGGCTCATGTCTGCAATCTGGAAAAAATCACGAATCTTTTTAGGAATCCCCGTTTCGTGATGAATAAATACAGATCTGTCTGTTTTTTTTATGGCGGAGTTATTCGTAAGAATCGTCCATGAAAATGATGAAAATTCATCATCATAAAATTCAAAAGAATCTTTATCATTGATAGTAGGCATATTTACCTACCTCCTTTTTGTCCAATATCAGAAATTCTGCCTTCGAATTTCAAAAATAGCTCAGAAGGAGAGATTTTAAGTGCCGATGAAATTTTTAAAATCGTCGATAATGTTGGATTCCGTTTTCCATTTTCGATTAAACTTATAAATGTACGATCCAATCCTGTTAATTTGGATAATTTTTCTTGAGAGATTTTTTTGGCTATTCGTTCTTCTTGGATTATTTTGCCAAAAATTTCTTCTTCTTTCATTTTTTCACTGAATGAAATTCAATAAAAATGGACTAATGCCTATCGCAGACTATAGTCTACAGAATTGAATTTGTGAGCAATATCTTTGAAAAATGAAAATTATTTTAAATTCCCATCTCGCCAGAAAAATGGTTTATTTGGAGGTGTTCGCTCATATTTTTCTAAGACATTGGGAAATAAATCGGGATATTTTGCTTCTTCAAGAGGGATACAGAAGGTGGTTTCTGGGTTATCGGGTCTGCCACCGAGACCGATGAAGATAAAGACAGGAATTTTGTTTGTCTTTGAGTAATTACGGTAATATCTAATTTTTTCTGGCGTTGCCCAACCAAGCATTTTATCATTGAATTTTTTATTGTAATATAAGCCGGAACGCCATTTGCACTCGATTGCAAATTTTTCTTTGGTATAATCGTACTGGACGAGCAAATCTGGATTCCTGTTTGATTCCACATAGGTGCCCTTTTGTTTATCATGGATATCGCGAGTCCAATCAAAAAGAGTGAAATATTTCTTTTGTTTATTGAGAATATTGACAGTATACTGTTCAAAGAGATCGCCTTTGTTTTTGCTGTCGTCCTTTGCGTTATAATCTTCTTCCTCACCATCCCGCCAAATATCGATTGTTTTTCCTAATTTTTCCAGAAATCCCATGATTACTGGTCTTGATCCTTTCACCAAATATCTTTCGAAAATCAATAAATATTAAAATTGAAGATTTATTGATCCTACTTTCCTTATTCATGATCGAGAATTCCTGGGAATTCCTTATTGAGGTCATCGATGGTGCGATCGATGATGGCCTTTGGGGTGTTCACCGGATTCGCTTCACTCAGGAGCCTTCCAATCTCCGCCTTACTTTAAAACCCCTGCAGAGGATGTATCATCTCATTCTTCATCCCGTAAACCGAAGATATAACCATGAGCGAGATCATCGGGGTGACCTTTCCTGTTCCGAAGAGGATCATGTCCCGTTTTTTCGAGGGGGGAAAGACGGTGTTCATCAAGCCGGCACCCGTATTCAAGGAACTGCGACGGGGGATGAAGGTGGTCTTCTATCAATCACAGGAGGAGACCGGCTACGTGGGAGAAGCCACCATTAAACGCATGATCGT
This sequence comes from Methanomicrobiaceae archaeon, assembly GCA_032250645.1. Taxonomy (GTDB): domain Archaea; phylum Halobacteriota; class Methanomicrobia; order Methanomicrobiales; family Methanomicrobiaceae; genus JAVVFN01. Next base: position 1,947 of record JAVVFN010000038.1, read on the forward strand.
GCTTGATGATCCGCGGAAGTTCTTTGATACCTATGGGGATGCGGTTTTTCTCACGCGGGAGGAGGTGGAAGAGTACGTGGAGGAGCAGAAGAGGCGGCAGGGTGCCCGTGCCGGGAAAGGAGAGGGAAAGAAGAGCAACTGGATTGCACTCGAACTGGAAAATATCCGGAAATATCCGGAACCGGTAAAACCGGATGGTGCCGTTCCGGGCGTGGGTAAATACCTGAAAGAATGATTTATTTTCTCTCCCCTGTCCGAAGCTCAGGCAGACAGGGAAAAGTATGAGAAGGAGCAGAGGAGATACTCACGCGATGATTCCGGTGGAACGGTCCAGGGCAACGAACCTCCTTTTCTGGGCGGGATTTCTCTTCATCCTGGTCATCGGGATCAAGATGACCGCATATGTCTTCATCATCGTGGTGGTCTCCCTCATCCTCACGCTCCTCGCATGGCCGTCGATGAAACGGATGAGAAAGAAGGGGGTTCCGGACCTCTTGGCAGTCAGCCTGCTGACCATCCTGGCCATGGCGGCCGTCCTCCTCCTTCTTCTCCTCACGGTCTATTCTTTCGGTTTCCTGCTGCAGCAGGTTCCCCTGTATCAGGCCGAGTTCAATGAGCGGATCGCAGAAATTTCCAACCTCCTGGCAGGGTATGACTTCCCTGCGGAGTTTGTACCCCCCTCCACAGACCTGGCCACCCTCCTCGATCGGGTGCTCTCTTCCCTGCTAACGCTCTCGGATATCGTTCTCTATCTCTTCTTTATTGCAGTCACCACGTTCTTTATGCTGCTCGAGGCTCCGCACATCAAAGGCAGGCTCCGCCGCCTGCCCCTCATGGACGAAGAGAAGCTCTCCCGGTTTGCATCGTTAAGCCAGTACATGATCGACTTTGTGGTGGTGCGGACAGAGACGAACCTGGTTCACGGTGTGCTATTCGGGAGTGTGCTCTATCTCATGGGGGTCCCCGCTCCCCTGCTCTGGGGGGTGCTGATCTTTGTTCTCTCCTTCATCCCGTATATCGGCCTGATAGTCGCGGGGATACCGCCCATCTTCCTTGCCTGGCTCCAGTTCGGGGTATGGGGAGCGGTTGCGGTCCTCGTGCTTCTCATCGGCCTCAATCTTATCGTGGAGAACCCCGTCTTCTCGTATTTTGCCGCCAGGACCTTCGAAATCCCTCCTCTCATCGTAATCCTCTCCCTCATCTTCTGGGGCTGGCTCCTCGGCATCGCAGGGATGGTCTTTTGCATACCCCTGACCCTGATCGTCCTGATCTTCATCCAGGCCAGCGACGAGCTTTCCTGGATCAATGTGCTGCTGGGTGTCGATCATATCTTCGATAACGAAAAGAAAAACCCAGGACCGGGGGTGATTGCAGAAAAATGAAGCAGAATCACCTTCGGCCGCCAGACCAGGTCCGTGCAGACGACAGGGGCGGACATCCTCATGTGACAAAGGGTCAAAGACGTAAACGGATTCAACCACCATGATCGAGATCTACCCGGACCTCTACCTCGGAAACGAATACAACTACGAGGCGATCCAGGACGACCCCGCCTGGTGGGTGGTCCACGCCGCAAGGGAGCCGCACCACAGGGAGGCCTTAGGCTACAGGGGCCATGGGCCTCCCGAGGGCCACCCGGAATACTTCGTCGCCCGCAGGGGCAGCGAGCTGATGCTCAACCTGCTGGACGCCTGTGATCCCGAAGATGTCCCGGAGGAGGCGGTGGATGCGGCGCTTGCGTTCATTGATGAAGGGCTTGCCGGGGGTCACCGGGTCCTTTTGCACTGCAGCTACGGGTGTTCGCGGTCGCCGGTGATTGCGCTCCTCTACCTTGCGAAGTATACGGATACGTTCCCGAAGGGGCATTTCCCAAGGGCCGAGTGTCTGCCAGGTCTACCCGCCGTATAACCGAACAGGGGGATGCGGGAGTTTTTGAAGCAGCACTGGGAGGAGTATGCCGGGCGGTGAGATCGGGTAATTCCTGGTTACCGGTATCCTTTCACCACGAGATTCGCGAGAGGAGCAATCGCGCGGAAATCCTCATCAGCGGTGAGAATGGTCTCAATATGATTGACCTTCGCGATTCCTGCGATCATCAGGTCCAGGGTATTCACCATCGTCCCCGTTCGCGCAAGCTGCCCTCCGATGAACGCTGCATGGTCCGCGGCTGCCCGGGTAAAATCAAGAATCGGCACTTCGGAAAAGAACAGCCGGAAGAATTGCTCCTCCCGTCTGGACCGCAACCGTTGCAGCCCGGTGAGAATCTCAAAATACGAGATCACGGTGACTGCGGAGTTCTCCTGCTCGGGAAGGTGACCGGCGAGGGAGGAGTCCCGCACATAATCGATAAGGAACGAGGTGTCGAGGAGGATCATAGTCGTGCCCGGGCCGATCTTCGTACCGCAGCCGTCTCTTTCGCAAGCTCGTCCAGGAGAGGAGAATCCCGGAGCGCTCCGGCATAGCGCCTGATATCACTTGGTTTTCCCTCCAGGATCCGGTCGATCACATCGCTGAAGCTCTCCCCTTCACGTTTTCTCTCCGCAAGGGCGTGATATGTCTCCGGTCGGAGGGTGATTGTTTTCATGTAGTTGTGTGTTAATACACGATTCTATTTAATAGTGATCTCATGGCAATAATCGTCATTGCCCTCCCTTCCTGGAGACTTTCCGGGACAAACATCGGGTTCTTCATCGGGCAGGATTTGGCCTTGGGAAAGTGAATCCTCCCTCCCGTGCTGGCACCCCGTGTTCTCTCCAAGAATCGCGACCAGGGCCAGCTCCGGCACCTTCTCGTTCAGGGCATTTTAGCAGCTCCTGCAAGGGACCTGGCCCTCTCCTATGTCGGGAGCTGGCCTCGGGACTTTCGGAGTTTTTCAAGGGAAAAAGGGATATAGATCCCGGGACAGTGGTTGCTCTATGCGGGTGTTGCCGGCCCTGGCAGGGATTACCCTTGCCGAGGCTACCATCGGGGTCTTTGTCAAGCTGGTCGGCCCAGAGATCCCGGTGCTGACCCTCAATTTCTACACGGTCCTCTTCGCGGCGGTATTCTTCATGCTGGCGCTGACCTTCGGTGCCGGGCGATCAATCGGGTTCCCGCGGGACAACCTCAAGGACACCCTCATCATCGGGGTGCTGATCGCGACGCAGCTGAGCCTCTTCAACATCGCGATGACACTTGCACCGATCGCAAACGTGGTCATATTCTGGAGTGTGGCCCCGTTCTTCACGTTCATCTTCTCCACGATCTTCCTCGGGGAAGAACCGAGAAAGACTCAGTTCTTCATCTTCATTCTGGCGATCATAGGGGTGGTAATCGCAAAGCCCCTGGAGGGAGGATATGCGCTGGGGAATGCGATCGCTCTATCCACGGGGGTCACCTACGCGATGCAGATTACCTACATGCGGCATGAAGGGAAAGAGGATGAATCTGAAGACATCTTCTGGTCGCTGGTCTTCGCATCGGTATTCCTCTTTCCGGCGGTCCTGTATTTTGGGCCGGGTGATCTGCTGACGCTCGGCCCACAGGGGGTGGCTCCGGTTCTCATCTGGGCGGCATGCCTGGGGATGTTTTCTCGCGGGCTTTCCTACTATCTGATTGCCACTGTCCTGAACACGATCAACGCCAATATCTACAGCCTGGTCGACGTCATCGTCTCCCCGCTCTTCGCGGCGGTTTTTGGCTGGATCATCTTCTCAGAGGTCCCCACCACCGATATGATCATCGGGGGGTCCATTCTCATCGGGTCCGGGTTCCTGCTGACATGGACACGGAGAGAAGAGACGGAGCGGGCAGTCCGGGAGCTGGGGAGAGGGACCTGATCCGGGAAAAAGAAGTATACGGATACGTTCCCGAAGGGGCATTTCCCGAGGGCCGAAGGTCCGCCAGGTCTATCCGCAGTATAACCGAACAGAGGGATGCGGGAATGGAGGTCGTTTCTCGATCCCCGCATGAGGTTCCCGACCGAAAAAAGGGGTCCTGCGGATCTGCACCGGCATCCGAAGTGGATCGACACATCACGGTGACCGTATTATCCCGCGGGCATTCCCCCCAATAATTCAGGAAATCGTAGGAAATTGCTCGTTACAGAGGCTATTTATCCTGACGAACCGTAGTATTCACCCATGAGAGACAAGGGAACGTCGAGAGGGAAAAGCCGGAATGTGGAGAGCACCGACACGAAGCCGGCTGCAGGAGCTGAAGGGAAGGTCGTCCCGGTAAAGGATGCCCCGCTGACGTCCAAGGAAAAGATCGCTGCCAACCAGAAGAAAAAGCGAAGAAAATAACAGGCCCGGTGCCTCTGTCTCGACAGGTATCCCCACTGCCGGATCCGGTTCTTCCATGATCCTCTGCTCTTTTCGGGGGAGATCCTCTGTTCACTCCGGTCTGGCTGGTTGCCGGAGTCCTGGCAACCATCTGCTCCTGCGGCAGAACCGGGGACCTTGATGGCCGTTTTGTGATAGCCTTCATTGTGAATCCCCCAAACCTCCTGTTCTCCACACTGCCGCTCACAATTAACTCTTACTCCGCCTCAAAGAGCTCCTGGGGCTGGGAGGTCTCGCCCTGGCGCCCGGTGTTTTAGACGAAGTCGCGGAGGTGGTTTCGGAATCCCCGCATGAGGATTTCGTAGACGAAGGTGGTGTCCTTCTGGTCGGTGCGGGCGGAAATGGCGATCATGCACGCGATACGCAGGCAGAGGATCGGGACGATCATTTTCATGCCGGTCAGGCCCTCCATTCGGGGAGGGATGATATGCCTTCCGCCACTTTCGCCGGGCACACCTGCCCGCTATATACCCTTCCTCCCGATTCCCTGATCATGACCGAGAGAGAACTGCTCAGGTACGACCAGACCCTCTTCCAGGATGTAGAGGTCTTCGAGCACTGGTTCGTGCCAGGGGAGGTGCCCTTCCGGGACGCCCAGATCAGCGAGCTCGCGATGCTCGCCCGGCCGGGGGTGCACGGGGCGAGGCCCGGGAACGCGTTCCTCCGGGGACCACCCGGGACAGGGAAGACGACCACGGTCCGGAGGCTCTTTGCCGAGATCGAGGAGACAACGGGGAGGATCGTGCCGGTCTACGTCAACTGCCAGCACGACCGGACGCGGGCGGCGGTCTTTGCGAAGGTACTGGAGAGGCTGGCGAGCCACCCGCTCCCCGGCTCCGGGACCCCGCTCTCCGAGCTCCAGCGCAAGGTGGCGAAGGTGATGCAGGAGAAGGAGTGCGCACTGCTGGTCTGCCTCGACGATGCACAATACCTGCACTTCGAGCGGGAGCTGAACGGGGTCCTCTACACCCTGCTCCGGCTCCACGAGAGCTACGGGAAGGCCTCCATCGGGGTCTTCGCGGTCACGAGCGACATGGATCTCGACCTGCGGGCCTCTGTGGATACGAGGGTCTTTTCGGTCTTCCACCCGGTGGTGGTGGAGTTCCCGGCCTACTCGTCCGGTGAGATCCGGGAGATCCTCGCCGCACGGGTCCGGCAGGGCCTCTTCCCGAACGTGATGGAGAAGAAGGCCTTCGAGCTCGCCGCCACCATCGCGGCCCGGGAGCAGGACGTCAGGGCGGGGATCGATATCGTGTGGCAGGCAGCGTTGAGGGCGGAGAAAGACGCCCGGAAGGCCGTGACCAGGGAGGACGTCCTCAAGGCGGCCCGGTTCGTGGTCTCTCCGACCCTTCGCGCTCGGGCGGAAAGGTTCCGGGAGAGCGAGCGTAAGCTCCTCTGCCGGCTCTCGGAGATCGGGCGCTCGGGAGAGGTGCTGACAGCCGGGAACGCCTTCCGGGCGGTCCGGGAGGGCATGCAGATCGGCTACACCACCTTCCACGAGAAGCTCAAAAGATTCGAGGGCGAGGGCCTCCTTGACCTCCGAATCTGTACCGAAAGGGGAAGGACGAGGGAGATCAGGCTCCGGTTTGACCCCGAAGAGATGATCGCCGCCTGCGAAGAGAGCGAATATTCGGCCGGGGAATCCCCGCCGTAAAGCAACGCTTTTGTACGCGGGCTGCTTGTACCCTCCCCCTCCGGTCTTCGTTTTTATACACGGATCCCCGACCCTTCTCCCCTGCACCGCTGGTGCGAGAGGAGAAATCAATGATGAAAATAGAAAACGGAAACAGAGAGACAATCGAGCATTCAGTGGAGGAGATCCCGCTCTACCTCGTCCCGCACGTCCTCAGGCAGGAGATCCACCGGCTCGGGGAGGGGGTGGCCGAGGTGCGGATCCGGCGGACCGGGCGCCACTTCTACCACATCCTGATCAGGACAGGCCAGGGGGATGGGGCGTGAAGGCGGGCACCATCGCGCTCGGCGAGGGAGGGGTGATCCTCGTCGAGGACAGGGAGGTGCAGTGCGAGATGGGGAAGAGGGATCTCGAGGCGCTCATGGATACATTCAGGACCGTGCCGCTCACGCGGGTCCATCCCGGCGGCGGGGTTTCGATCGAGGGGCAAGCGGGTTTGAATGGCTCCTCGATCCGGATCGTGATCCGGGGCGGGAGTGGGGAGCTCCGGGCATACGCGGTCCCCATCGCGAGCTTTTTGCGCGTGGTGAGGGGAGAGGCGGTCTCCGCACCGCTTTTTCCTGTGGAATCAGGCGAGTGAAGGGCTAGTGACACCATATCCCGCAATATCAGGCACCATGATGCCGGGAAAAATGAAGGAAACATCCGGTGTACTCAGTACACCGGGATCAGGCCGGGACTTCTGCCCGTGATGCTCCGCCCCCCGCCGGGGGTGACGAGGAAGGTGTTCTCGATCCCGACCATCCCCACGCCGGCAATCCCTTTCTTCGGTTCGAGAGCGATCGCCATCCCCTCCTCGAGCGGCTCGTCAAAGCCCCGGGCAATCACCGGCGCCTCGTCGACCTGCAGGCCGACGCCGTGGCCGAGGAAGTTGGCACGCCGGGAGCCAAAGCCCATGAAATGCTCTTTGAACGAAGGCGAGAGGCCGTCCATCACGATCCCGTAGATCTCGGAGGGGATCATGCCCGGGCGGAGGAGGAGGGCCATCGCGTCCTGGATGTCCACGCACTGTCGGTGTACGGCGATCGCCTCCTCGGGGAGGGGTCTATCGAACATGTAGGTCATCGTCTTGTCGGTCTGGTAGCCCCGGACGCCGCAGGCATTGTCGATAAAGACGAGGTCGCCGGACCGGAGCTTCCGCTCCCTGCTGCCGAGGACCGGTGCCCCCGGCCCCATCCCGTAGGCACCGCCCGGACCGTCAAAGCAGGTCGGGTAGAGGGAACTCTCGCCAAACCCGAGCTGCCCGACCACGATCTCGACCCCGAACCTGCCGAACCGGACGATGCCGTGGTGGCCCTCGCGGACCATCTCGGAGTAGACCTCGGCCCCGAACTCGGCCTCGCTCAATCCCGCATAGAGCATCCCGGGCACGAAGTCCTCAAGGACGCGGCGGTGGATCTCCCCGGCCTCCTCCATGAGGCTAAGCTCGAAGGGGCTCTTTTTCGCCCGGACCATCGCGACTGCCGAATCGAGCGGGCGGAACTCCTTGGCGGGGAGGTATTTCGCGAAACGCTGGAGCAGGGCGAGGGGGACAGTCTCGGCCTCCACGTGGACCGCGTCATAGTGGAGGAGCCTCCGTCCGGCCGCCATGTTGCGGAAGCTGTGCATCGGCCTGATATCGGGGAAATGGGACTCGGCAAGGGCCCGCTCGTAGCTCCGGCGCACCCAGAACTCGGCCTCGCCGGTGCGGGGGATGAGGAGCACCCCGTCCTGCATGGTCCCGGTGAAATAGTACTGGTTGATGTTGCCGAAGATCGCCGCGATCTCCCACGACGGGTCCTCCCGGTCCATCCGGGCCCGGAAACGCTCCATGCGGCTTTTGAGCTCGGATGCGGGGATCCTCTGGTCCATGATCAGGCATGGGAGGGGAGATGGGAAAAAATGTTTCAGCCCCCGCCGAACAGCCGCAGAAAGAGCGCTACGGCGCCCCCCGCTCCTGCGGCGATCCCGGCGCTGATACCCTGTTTCCGCCGCTCTTCTCCGTAATTTGCGTACCTCCAGCCCTCGAGCTCCCGCAGGCGCGCTTCAAAGTCCGCGTCCCGCACCTCCATCCGCTCGAGGGTCCGGCAGATCCACTTGACGTCCCGGCTCGTCTCGAGCAGGAGGTCACGGATCGTTCGCTCGTCGTTCATTGCTATCCCAGGGGGATCATTCGCGGTAAAGGCAGATTAATATTACTTATGGTAATATTTTGTAGTGTCTGCTATGCATCGGAGGAATGCCGGCTCACCGCCGGGCTGGCAGGCGAGGAAGTAAGAACATGGCTGACTTTATCGAAACCAGCAACACAAAGACTGCAATCAGGGAGCTTACCATCCCGATTGCGAGCGTCGCGGCCTTCGACGCCATCATCGCGGACATACTCGCCACGAACCCCTGGGGCTGCGTGGACTATGTCCAGGGAGGCGTCACCTACGACGGGGTCGCAAAGAACCGCGAGTCCTACACCGTCCGCGTCACCTACGAGGATGGCGAAGGGAGCAGCGTGGGCACCATCACCGCGAGGGCGCCCTCTGTGGCCGCCTTTGACGGGACGGCCCTCGAGATCATGGGCAATGCAGCCCTTGCCACCGCCATGGGCGGGACCCCGGTCCGTGATGCGGACCGC
>JAVVFN010000039.1:0-10466 GCA_032250645.1 Methanomicrobiaceae archaeon
GGACAATTGTGCAGGACGCAGCAATAGAAACCCTTCACGTCAAACGTCCCACACGACAGGATAAACTGACCATTTAAGACGGAGAGACCATGAAGCGAAGATTCATCGTAGGAATCACCGGCGCGAGCGGAATCATTTACGCGCGGAGGATACTGGAAGTATTGTGTGAGAACGCTGAGGTGCATGTCCTCATCACCCCGATGGGACGCCGCATTGCAGCATACGAGGATGTGGAACTCTCTGGTTTCCCTGCCCTGTATGTGGATGAGGCAGATATGTTTGCAGATATCGCAAGCGGTTCATTTCGGTGGGACGGGATGATCGTGATTCCCTGCAGCATGAAGAGCCTTGCGGCAATTGCAAACGGGTTTGCGAGCACGCTTCTCACCCGGACGGCCGATGTATGCCTCAAGGAGAAGCGCCCCCTGATTCTCATGCTCCGTGAGATGCCTCTTTCAAGGATTCACCTGCAGAACATGTTGTCAGCGCATGATGCGGGAGCAACCGTGATGGTGACAAGCCCGGCATTCTACACAAAACCACGGACCATCGACGACCTCGTCGACATGGTGGTGGCACGGGCACTCGATCACCTGGGAGTCGAGCACTCACTCAGTACAAGATGGAGCGGAACCCATGCGTAATTTCATCCAGCAGATGCGAGACGCCGGGCAGGTCATCGAGATAGACCGGGCCTGCTCGACCGAGTTTGAAGCCGCAAAGATTGCCCATTCCACCGACAGGATCGTCTTCTTCCACGACCTTGACGGTGCCAGAGCCGTCATGAATGTCACCGCCACCCGGAGCATCCTCGCCACGGCGCTGGGCATGGAGGAGTCCGGGCTTACCCGTTCGCTTGCAGGCAGCGAGGCCCGCGGGACGATCGATGTCCGGGGGAGGCTGGAGATGGACCGGGTATCCCTTTCCACACTGCCCATCATGAAGTTCTTCCCGGGGGACGCAGGGAGGTATATCACTGCCGGGATCGTCTTTTCATCATACGGCGGCGTCTCGAACGCGTCCATTCACCGCATGCTTGTCCTTGATGATACAAGGCTCGCAGCAAGGCTGGTGGAAGGGCGCCATACCGATATGCTGCTCGCGCAGGCCGTCAGCGAGGAGGAGCAGCTGCCGGTGGCCATCACGATAGGCACTCACCCGGCGGTCACCTTCGCCTCGTGCACCCGGGTGCCGCCAGGGATGGAGCTCGCATATGCGGCGACCCTGTCAGGAGGAGTGCTCCCGGTCCATGAATGCCATAACGGGGTTCTGGTGCCGGACGCGGAGATCGTCATCGAAGGATATATCGGGATGGAGAAGGCCGTTGAAGGCCCTTTTGTGGACATCACCGGCACCTATGATCCTCCCCGAATGCAGCCGGTCATCGAGCTCACGGGTATGCATGTCAAGGATGACCCGATCTACCACAGCATCCTTCCCGGAGGAAATGAACACAAGATCCTGATGGGCGTGCCCTACGAACCGGCAATCTACCGCGCCGTCTCCGGTGTCACCAGAGTACGAAACGTTCTGCTCACCACCGGAGGCTGCGGATACCTTCACTGCGTCATAGAGATTGCAAAAAGGACCCAGGGTGATGCCAAAAATGCAATAATGGCGGCGTTTGCAGCCCATACCTCACTCAAGCATGTGGTGGTGGTGGACGAAGATATCGATATATTCGATCCTCAGGATGTGGAGTACGCGATCGCAACCAGGGTCAGGGGTGATACGGACCTCATGATCATCACAGGTGCCCGTGGATCGTCACTCGATCCGTGCCGACTGCCTAACGGTACCAATGTGAAGGTCGGGATCGATGCGACCATGGTGATGGGCGAGGAGGAGAAGTTTGTCCGCGCGGGGTGGGACTGAGCATGCACCTCGATCCTGACGAAGAGCGCATTCTCGAGGGTGAATTCGGGGAGACGAGGCAAAAGATGATGGAGATCCTGATTGCGCTTGGCAGGATCTTCGATGCAGGGGAGCTGATCCCCATCACCAGCGCACAGATAAGCGGTGCGTCCTATAAAACAATAGGGAAATGGGGCCTGGAATGGATAAAAAGTCTTGATGCGAGAGTCGCTGTCCCTGCTATCCTGAACCCGATCGGTATGCCCAGAGACCGGTGGCAGGAGATGGGCATCGAAGAGGACTTCGCACGGAAGCAGATGGAAGTGATCGATGCGTACCGGCGCCTCGGGGTGAAACTTGAGTGCACCTGCACCCCGTACTACCTGTCCCTCACGCACTACGGCGATCATCTTGCCTGGTCCGAGTCCTCCGCCGTGATCTATGCAAACTCGGTGATCGGGGCGAGGACCAACCGCGAAGGGGGTCCAGGGGCACTGGCCGCGGCGATCATTGGAAAGACACCGAAATATGGGCTTCACCTTGTCGAGAAGAGGGGCCCCCAGATTACATTCCATATCGATCCAGACACCTTCACCTCCCCCCTCCATTACGGGGCAATAGGCAATATCGCCGGAAGAATTGCAGGAAACCGCATTCCCATCTTTACCGGCATCCGGCCTGCACGTGACCAGCTGAAGGCGCTTGGTGCCGCCCTGGCCGCCACAGGCGCAGTTCCCCTTTTTCATGTGGAAGGAATCACGCCTGAGACAAGGATCTTCCATTACAGGCCGGAAGAACTTGAGACGATCATGATCGAGCAGGAGGAGGTGGAGGAGCTCTTCTCCACGCTCACGGTCGATGCAGTTGCCGTGGGGTGTCCGCACTGCTCTCCTGAGGAGCTCGGCAGGATTGCCGAACTTCTCCGTGGAAAGGTAGTGAAAAGACCTTTTTTCATCTTTGCGGCACGGTGTGTGATCGAGTCGGAGCCCAGAATGGTGGCAGAAATCGAGCGGTCGGGGGCCCGCGTATACGCAGATACCTGCATGGTGGTCTCCCCCGGGATGGAGAGATTTCGAACCATCATGGTGAACAGCGGAAAGGCATTTGCCTACGTTCCCTCCATGTGCGGTGCGCAGGCACGGCTGGGGACGCTGGAAGAATGTGTGGAAGAGGCGATCCGCTGATTTACCAGGGATGGATCTGGAGCATGCGCATGCAAAAACGGTCAAATGCCCTGAAGATGACCGGCCTTATTTCTGATCCGCAATTTCCACCCGAGATCAGATAATCAAGAATCTGGGAAAAATATTCATAATCGGGGAAATTTTGCCGGAATTTTTCAAGGCAGATCCGGGATTCGGGCTCTTGGCCGCAGAGGAACATGTAGGCAAAGTCGATCATCTGGAGCACATGGGCCGGCATCTGTCGCTCCGATGCGACTTCCCGGTATGCGATGAAGAGCTCATCCGAAGGGAGGAAGAATGCGGCCCGGAGCCCGAAATAGATCGGTTCTGCCCGGAGCGGATGGTCCCGTTCCATCTCCTGCACAAGGGAGAGTGCGCCGTCCAGTTCCCCCTCCTCGAAATTACGCAGGTAGGCTTCACGCGAGAAATCCAGGTCATGGGGAAACCGTATCAGGGCGAGCTGGAGCAGGCGTGAGAGGATCACTTCATTTGCCTCCTCCTTTGCTGCCCGGATACCCACTTCAAGATACCAGCGCTCTTCAGGAAGCCATTCCAGTGCACTGAAGATCATCAGCCAGAATGCCTCTTCCAATAACGGGTCTCCCTCAAGCTCTCCGGAGAGTATCCTGTGAAATCCGGGGCGCCACTGACCCAGCTCCCCCATGAGCCGCCGGGCAACGCTGTGGTACTTCCAGCGATCTGACGGGAGAAACCCAGGCTCGCCTGAGCCTTCCCGGTACAGCATGTAATAGCAATATGCATGCCAGCAACCAACTTTCACGTCAGATGTGCAATAGGGCAGAAGATACGATGCGGCATCAAGGAATTGGCCTTTTCGTATGAGCGTAATACCCGCAGCAAGAAAGAGTCCCTTCTGTTCAGACCTGTTACGTCTGACGGATGCGGCGTGGTCAACAATCTTTGCAATATCCGCTGAGCTGTAATCTCCACCCATTTGTAGAATTTTCAGGGCGATGAGATCGATGAACTCGTCAAATACCTGGTCAGGTATCTCGATCTTTGACTTTCCGAGGCTGGAGATGATCTTTGCAAAAAATACGGGAACATCGGCATGTATCGCATCAATATGTCGTTCGATATACCTGACAATCTCGTCCCTTCTTTTTTCAAGTTTGGATTGGATGACTGCGTCCGGGATGTATCCCGTTCCCATGCAGAATATTCTTGGGGAACGATGTGATAAACTACTCGGATCTGGCTTTTTCAGGGGGAACATTTATCCACCATGATTCCGATTCCGGATGGAGTGTGACGTTGTGAAGAAGATAGCCGCATTGATCACCAACCTCTTTGAAGACCTCGAATACACCCAGCCGGCGAGTGCCTTCCGGAATGCAGGGTGCGAGGTCGTTCCTGTGGGGATCAGGGAAGGGGAGACCGTATGGGGGAAGACTGATCATACTCCGGTCGTCATCGAGCAATCCATCTCGGACGTCTCGGTCAGTGATTTTGATGCCCTGCTCATTCCGGGGGGATACTCGCCTGATAAGCTGCGCGTCTATGATGATGCAGTACGATTTGTCAGGGATTTTGTCGAGAGCGGAAAACCGGTCTTCATGATATGCCATGGTCCCCAATTACTCATCACCGCACAGGTGCTGGAAGGAAGGCGTGTGACCGGATATGCTTCGATCATCCAGGATATCAGGAATGCCGGCGCCGAATACGTGGATAGGGAAGTGGTGGTTGATGGAAACCTGGTCTCGAGCAGGTCACCCGCGGATATCCCGGCATTTATCAATGCGTCAATCGAAATGCTCAGGAACTAAACAGGTGAACCTGCACGTGAAGTGCCAAATTCCAGGGAATCATCCAAATGTTATAATAAAGAGCACAAACAACTTTTTCTGGTAGAATGGCTGTCTCTTTCCCCGAAATTTTCCAGTACAAGAGGTTCAGGTCCATTATTCTAATTGCCCTGCTCATCCTCGCGACATTTCTTGAAATTTTCATTCATCTCTATGGCCGGAACCCTACCGGGTTTACCCACCTCTACATCTTCATCGTGATGCTGGCAATTCTTTACACCTGGAAGGCCACCGGGTATGGCATCTATCTCGCGGTGCTGCACGTCCTGATACAGTACCTCATTGCGGGCACCATCGACCCGAGCACCACATTCAGGGCGGTGATGTTCATTGTCGTTGCGTTCCTGCTGGGAGTCATCCTCGAGCACATCGAGCAGGAACATGGCGACATGATCGCCTACCTCCTTGAACGAGCGCTCAGAGATCGAAGACAGATGAAAGGAGACGAGATCGGCGAGATCTCTCCAAGATCAATCGCCGGGACCACCATTCCTCTGCTCAAGGAAAGAGGGGATGTCCGGGGTCTTATTTTTGCGCTCCAGCACCCGGACGTGGAGGCACGCTACAGAGCAGCCATCGCACTCGGGGAGCTCGGCGATCCTGGGGCGGTCGAGGCCCTCGCCCGTGCCCTTGAAGATGAGAACAGCGGGGTACGCTGGGAGGCCGCAGAGGCGCTCGGGAAGATCGGAAAGCCGGCAACAGGCGTCCTGATCGAAGCACTGGGAAGGGATGATGATGATATCCGCTGGAGAGCTGCGATTGCGCTGGGAGAGATAGGAGACGAGAGTGTGGTCGACCCACTCGTGCGTTCCCTCTCCGACCCGGACCCGTACGTGAGAAGCCGTATGGTACGAGCCCTCGCAAAGATCGGGGCCCCGGCAATAGACTCTTTGATCAAGGCGGCATGGGAAGGCGAGCCATTCGTGAAGGATTGTGCCCTTGCCGCTCTTGCGGGCATGGACCGTGAAGGCCTTCAGGAGCTCCGGGAGAAGATAGCACAATTTAAGGAGGAGAAACGGGCGCTATTTGAAGAAATTTTGAAGGAGAGAGAGGAGAGAGGTACGGAGGAATAAGATGAAAGAAGAGATCTTGCACGCCATCAGTACGCTGTACAAAGGATCACTGGAGGAGAAGAGAGAGGCGACCGATGTGCTTTTCCGCGCGGGAGAAGACGCAATCGAACCGCTCATCGAGGTGCTGGTGGAGGAGGAGGATAATGATATCCGCTGGTATGCCTCAAGGGCGCTTGCACGTATCGGGATGCCTGCAGTCGAGCCCCTCATTCACGTTATCGAGCGATCCGGGATCAGCGACGCCCGCCGGTATGCAGCGGCGGCACTTGGGGTGATTGGTGAGCCCGCCATACCGGCCCTTCTGGCATCCCTCGGGAGCGAAGATGCCGAGGTGCGGGGATACGCTTCCCTTGCGCTTTGCAGGATCGGAAGACCCGCAGTGGAGCCTCTCCTGCGGGTTCTGGACGAATCAGAAGGGGTCCTCCATTCCTGTGCGCTCCTCACCCTCTGGAAGATGGGCGAACTTGGTCCGGAAACGCTCCAGGAACACTTCACAGAACCGCCTGAAAAATAGCGGGGATTATTACCTGCCTCCTGCGATGTAGCGGAAGGTATCGAATTGTTCAACCTGTTTTTCCAGCCCAAGACCAGAGATGTAACGCCAGAGCTCCTCGTGATCCCGTTCATAATAGATGTGGGCTGAGACCGAAGTATGGGAATACCAGCCGCACTCCGCACCGAGCGCCTCTGCGATTTGTTTCTGGAGATGGGCAAGGGCATACATGTTGGCCCCGAGGGCAGAGAGCATGTCATTGCTCCGGAATTCCACGTACATGTTCACCCGGCCCTCCCTCAGAAAACACTGGATCCTCTGCAGGCACGGGGGGCTCGATGTGTGGTGATCTTTCTCCGGAAACCAGGTGATGGCAAGCGCACGCCTTGAAGCGGGTTCACTATTGAGCTTTTTCACAATGTAGGCGATCTGGTCAGTCCCGGAACCGTCCCCGTCGCCCTCGATGATGAGCTCTTCGTAATTCCTCAGGGTCCGTGGGTAGTCGAAGAGGCGATCATGGTAGGTATAGACAAAATCGCTCTCTGATCCGCCGATGAGATCCTGCACGTATTTCTCCATCGCATGTGCACCGAACATATTGAGCGGGCTGATCATGTACTCGGAGAAGGGATCGGGGACATGGAGGTTGAAGGGCTCCGGAAGTTCGAGGGTTTTCTCTTCATCCTCGGTGAGGAGGAATCTCCCATGCTTGAGGATGGTATTGATCACCTGTTCATGCGCTTTCCCAAGGCAGTGTGCCCGAATATTATGCATCCAAAGTTCTCCTTCGCTACTTACTGCCCGGACTCTTTTTCCGAAAGAAGCATTTTATAGGTGTCCCACTTTGAAAGGAGGATGTGGGCCAGCTGCTCTTCCAGTGGTCCGGAATCGGTAGGTGATGCCATTGTCGCCACGGCATAGAGAAGGAAGAGTGCATTGTCCCGGTCGAGTGCGCGCCGGATATCGGAAAATTCCTCATAATTCGGGACCGCCAGATACGCGCTTTCCTCGTCACCAAGGGTGATGTCCCGCATCGCTTCCTCGAGAGTGAGGGTCTTACCTTCCCCCCTTCCCACGCCCTCAAAGGTGAATTCCGAGGGAAGTCCGGTACTGGAAGGCGCCAGCTCAGCTGCCCGGTCAAGGATGATGCCAATCGCCTTTTCCACCGGACCTGCAGCTGCCGCGTTCGCTCTCACCATCCCGAGAGCCCTGACACCCTGTTCGACCGCCTTCTGGTAAAACTCGTTCGTGAAGGCAATCAGCATGGACGCGATCGTATGTCCTGTCTCTTCGTCGATATGCTCTGCGAAGGGGGCAGTACGCACCATATATTTCTGCAGTATGTCTTCCATATCCCTCACTATCACTCCTCTGGACAGGTCAAGGAACATGGATGTTGAGGCAATATAATCATTATTAATATCGTCGAATTGCGCAGGATCAGAAATCTTCAAGATGAAAGGAGGAGATGTGACATCATGCCCCCTGACCTTGATTTTGTCTTCAACCGCTATGAACGGAATGAGGCATGCGGGAGAACAGAAATCGATTTTACCGTGCGCTTTTCAGGAGCGATCCCTTCGAGAAAGGATATCCTCGATAATTGCGCAAATTTCTTTCAGTTTGAGGGGGATCTTGCCGTCCTCGACCGGCTCCGAACCAAAAGCGGAAGAAGGGAGCTGAAGGGAGCCCTGCGCATCTATGATACCTCCGGGGCCCTGAAGCAGCACGAGCGTCCATGAAAGGGTGATGTGCAAATACACTTGCCCGGTCGCCATATACCAACCAATAAATGTCCACAAAGATAGCTGTAAGCATGCAGGTCTCGCCGGCCATGGAGAAGTATTTTGCCGAGCTTGAAGATTCTCTCCATGTCGCCATAGATATCGCATCTGCAGCCCGGAAGGTCGGCATTGACCCGTCCACTTCAGTCGAGATACCGGTGGCCCGCGATCTTGCCGACCGTGTGGAGGCGCTCCTCGGGTATAAGGGGGTTGCCGCCAGGCTCCGGGAACTTGAGGCTGTCATGTCACGTGAGGAGACCGCGCTCAAGATCGGGGATGATTTTATTGCGCGACGGTTCGGCGAGACCACGAGGGAAGAGATCCTGGAGCATGCAATCAGGACCTCGATGGCACTCCTCACTGAAGGCGTGGTCGCGGCGCCCACGGAAGGCATTGCGAAAGTCGGGATTGGAAAAAATGATGACGGCACCGAGTACCTGAAGATCTACTATGCCGGGCCCATCCGGAGCGCGGGTGGGACTGCACAGGCACTTTCGGTGCTGGTAGGTGACTACGTGAGAAGGGGTCTCGGGATGAGCCGCTATATCCCGCGTCAGGAAGAAGTGGACCGGTACATCGAGGAGATCCGTCTTTATCATACCATCATGAGCCTCCAGTATCTCCCTTCAGAAGGAGAACTCCGGATGATCATCGAGAACTGCCCGGTCTGTATCGACGGCGAACCGACCGAACAGCAGGAGGTGAGCGGATACCGAAACCTCGAAAGGGTGGAGACGAACACGGTGAGGGGCGGGATGGCGCTGGTGGTCGCGGAGGGACTGGCACTCAAAGCGCCAAAAATCCAGAAAAATGTGAAGAAGATGAATATTGAGGGCTGGGAATGGATCGATGCCCTCACCAGAGGCGGGAAGAACGAAGATACAGACGGGGGAGGGATACACCCGAAGGACACCTATATCAAGGACCTTATCGGGGGCCGCCCGGTCTTCTCCTATCCCATGCGAAAGGGAGGGTTCAGGCTCAGGTACGGCAGGTCGCGGAATACCGGACATGCCGCGGTGGGCCTGAACCCGTCAACCCTTCATATCCTCGGCGACTTTCTTGCCGTCGGCACGCAGATGAAGATCGAGCGACCCGGAAAAGCCGCGGGCATCGTCCCGGTGGACGGGATTGAAGGGCCCACAGTCAAACTCGCCGGCGGAGATGTGATGCGGGTGGACGATCGGGAGATTGCCCTCTCGATCAAAGACCAGATCGAGGAGATCCTCGACCTCGGTGAGATCCTGATCAGTTATGGCGAGTTCCTCGAGAACAACCACCCGCTCCTGCCCGCAGTGTACTGCGAAGAGTGGTGGCGCCAGGAAGGGGGCGGGGAGAGGCCAGAGAGCGAGATGGATGCCATCTCCATGGCGCTTGAAGGGGGATGGCTCTTCCCACGTTATACCTATCTCTGGGACGATCTCTCCTGCGATGCGATACACACGCTGGCCGATCATGTCTGCCGCAGGGGCATGATGCAGGAAGGATCCCTCATGCTCCCCCACGATCCCGAAATTAAGGCCCTTTTAGAAGAGATCCTCATCCCTCACCAGGTTTCCGGGAGGACGATCCGCATCGGGGAGCCGTATGTGTTCCTCGCCTGCCTCGGCCTCAGCCTTAACCTCAAGAAGCGCTCCTGCTGGGAAAGTGTTCCAATGAAAGACCCGCTCGGGATGGTGATGCACCTCTCGGGGTTCAGGATGCGTTCCAGAGCGGGAACCCGAATCGGGGGAAGGATGGGAAGACCGGGCAAGTCGAAGCAACGCGAGATGCGGCCCCCGCCGCACACCCTCTTCCCGGTCGGGGATGCGGGGGGATCGCGGCGATCCTTCCAGGAAGCATCCCAGTACAAGAGCCATGCCAATACGGACGGAGGCACCATCACTGTCGAGGTCGGAAGAAGAAGGTGCACGGTCTGCGGAAAGGATACATTCAGGAATCTCTGTTCTTGCGGGGGGCACAGCGAACCTGTATTCAAGTGCCCTCGCTGCGGGAGGGAGACTGAGGCCCCGCTCTGCCCGCAATGCAGGGTCACACCGGTCTGCGGGCAGGTCATCAGCCTGAACATGAAGGAAGAATATGCAAAGGCGCTTCAGAGGCTCGGTTTCAGGGAACAGAATGTCAAACTGGTCAAAGGAGTAAAAGGGCTCATCTCTCGCGAGCGGGCGGTAGAGGCGATGGAGAAAGGGATCCTGAGGGCATCCCGGAATCTCTTCGTCTTCAAGGACGGAACGCTCCGCTATGACATG
>JAVVFN010000003.1:0-24095 GCA_032250645.1 Methanomicrobiaceae archaeon
TCCCTCTCTTTGATCGCTTTTTGCAGCCGCGGTCCCAGTTCTTCCTTGAGCGTGGAGGGCATCCAGACCACCCGCAGAATACCGTTCTCTGCCGCAAGGAAGCGTTCAGAAAGAATGTAATTCTTGGATATTCCCACAAACCCAGGGGTTTGGGAGCCTCCTCCGATGGTCCCTGCAAGCGTGGAGAAGGTCATGCCAAGGGGTGTCTGGCCCTGGTAATCACGGTTCACGATGAGGATCCCGTTGACCTCGGGTACGATTGCAGCAATACACTCAAAACAACCGCAGGAGGTCATGGGATTGTTCATAATGGTATACAGGGCGCATCGGGAGACCTCCCCGTGCGATGCTTTCTTTACAAAGCGGTTCACCCCCACAAATTCTCCCTCCACCTCGTCGATCATCTCCCCTTTTGGTACCGGCTGGTTCGCCCCGGAAGGGGAGATTTCATGGGCGATCTTGGCATCGAGCCAGGTGATGGCCCCGCAGAGAGCCGGGCGCTCCGGGGTGATGATGCAGACATGATTGGGGGCGAATGTCTGGCAGAGCGTGCAGCTGTAGAACGTATCCACATCCTCGTCCTTCATGCCCTCAAGGCGTGCATCGCGTTCCTCGTATACCTTCTCCGCTTCCTTCAGCAGTTCACGGACGCGGGCCTCTTCAGTGATGAGCGTGACCTGGACCGCATCGATATGATCAGGAAAATCCATGCGGAACTTGCTGGCGAGAAGCGTCCCGAGATCTTTAATTTTGACTCCCTTCTTCACCGCCTCCTTTGAGATCCGCACCCATATCAGGTCCCTTTGTGCGACGTGCCATGAACCCTCACCGTAATTGAGAAATGTATGGATCCGGCGTTCAAAAACAGGCTCGTACTCCTTCTTCATCTTTTTACCGGCGACGTCCACGAGGAGGGCAAGGGGGAGAGCGGAACCCTCCTTGACTGCACCGACCTCGGGGCCGACCACCTCCACCCTGCCGTCCTGCACCTCTCCGGGCGGCCGCATCCTTAAAAGTTCAAACGCAGGAGACCTCCCCCCTCCAAATTCCACATATGTCTCTTCTTTTCGGATACTCTTTCCTTCGAATGCCGGCGAACATGCCATGGGGATGGGAATCGCGACAACATTCACCCTGATATCCCTTAGTTCCATCCCCCTTCTTACCGCCTCATCCGGTTTTGCAGGGATCCACTCCTCTCCGGTATAGCCCCCCGGGGTGAGGACAGGGATGCCCAGTACCCGCATCGCATCGAGGACGGCGATCTCTGTATCCTCCAGACCCGGAAATGCGATGATGAACGCCTTGGCGCGTTCTTTCGCATAGGTAAGGAGCCGGCCGGCATCACCGGGCTGGACGCCCCCAAACATCATGGCCACACGTGCAATGATATCAGTGAAATGGATGGCTGCAGCCCCGTCCGGTCCCAGCGGCACCAGCCGGTATTCGAGGCCCACCTTGACGCCTGATTCCTGGAGGAGAGGGATGACCTCCCCTGCAAGGAACGTGAGGAGGTATTTTTCCTGCATTTCCCTGCAGATTGCGGCTGCGGCATCTACGTTGGACGGTGTACCGGCCAGAAGTCCGAGCCCCAGGATGCTGCCGTCCACGAGTGAATAGCCAAGTCTCCGCAGCACGGTATCGCCGATGAAACCAGTATAGGGTTCCGGGGCCCTCTCCTTTCTGGATGCCATGATACACTCACCGGCGATGAGGGTATTCTTCTCTGCCTGTTCGTAGGCGTCCCGGGCTGTATCACCGTCCCTGACAGGAATCCCGGTGAGTGCATAGGAGATAGGCAGGTAATAGGCGGTCTCAGGATAGGAAAGTTGACCGGCAAGCCTGTCGAGCTCTTCCTCGAGGCTCCGGCTCCCGGATAAAACAACATTTTCAATATTCTTCAATAAAGCGCCCCCATCATCGATGAGACTCATCCGAAGACTATATAATTTTCGCGGTATTTCCCTGCCCGGTTCTCACAGCCACCCCTTCTTCCTGAAGAACATGACCATGATAAGCGCCACCACGAACATTGCGAGGATGACGAGGGGATAACTCCAGCTCCAGGAGAGTTCGGGCATATGTTCAAAGTTCATCCCGTAAATCCCGGCGATGAACGTAAGGGGGATGAATATCGTGGCAATCATGGTGAGGATCTTCATTACCTCGTTCATACGGTTGCTCACGCTGGAGAGGTAGATATCCAGCATCCCGCCCACCATCTCTCGGTAGGTCTCGAGGGTATCGCCGACCTGAATGATGTGATCATAGAGATCTTTGATGTAGACGAGCGAGCTATCGGAGACCAGCGGTGATTCTCCGCGTTCGAATTTTGCCGCGACCTCCCGTAGCGGCCAGACCGATTTACGCAGGTAGATGAGATCACGTTTTACTGAATAGATCCCTTCAAGGGTCTCCGGGTTTGGGTCATTGATCAGTGCTTCTTCAAGAGTTTCAAGTCGCTGCCCGAGCGACTCGAATATCTCGAAGTAAAAGTCGACAACAGCATCAAGAAGTGCATATGCAAGGTAATCGGCACCAGCCTTCCTGACCCTTCCCTTTCCCTGCTTGATGCGGCTGCGCACATTCTCAAAGACGTCCCCGGGCTGCTCCTGAAACGATATGACCAGATCTCTTGCGAGGACAATACTCACCTGTTCTGCTGAAAAGGCCACTTCATCGAGGGTGAGCATCTTGATGACGATGAAGAGGTAATCCTCATAATCCTCCAGCTTTGGGCGCTGTGAGGTGTTCAGAATATCCTCCTGGGTGAGGGGATGGAGGTTGAAATGCTCGCCAATCGCGCCGATGATCTCCGTCTCTGCAAGGCCTGTGACATTTACCCAGGTGATTCCCGGTTGCGCGGCATATGCGTACATATCCTCGAGTTCTGCATGTTCATGTTCTTCCCAGTTCTCATTATCGTACACGATTACCGAAATAGCGGTAATATCGGTCTTTTTCTCGCCGATATGGATGAGGGCCCCGGGAGGGAGGCCGATCATCGAGGACGATTTATTTCTCTGGGTATCCACAAGCCATCCCACGATAAAAAGGGATTACATGGCCGATCCATAAAAAGAGATCGATATTTTTGGTTATGAGCGCGGATTTTTCATCTCGACCGTATGTCTTCCGGTCACTTCCAGGGTGGTACTTGCGATCCGGATATTCGGATTCTTCTCGATCTCTTCGAGGATCATGCGGCCAAGGCGGTCGTGCATCTCCCTTCGTGAACGGACGTCGGTGACGAACCTAATATTTAACCTGATCCAGTTATCGGTCAGGGTGAGGAAGATGGCAGGCTCCGTGTCCTTTATAGGGAGGTAGTACCTCTCACCGATGAGCTCGATCTCCCGGTCCGCCTTCTTTGAGGTCTCCCCTGTCTCCTTCTCGATGATCGATTTTACGATGCCTGCCGCTGCCCGCCAGTCCGAATCATACGCGATCGGGAGCGTAATTTCATCCCAGATGAAACTGTGATCCTTGGTGTAATTGTGCACCACCTGCGTGAAGGAATAGAAATTCGGCACGATGGAGATCCTCCCTGTCGGCTGGTCGCCGTCCACCCATTCACCCAGTTCCATCAGGGTGGTGTTCATGAGACCGACATCCATCACGTCTCCGTAAACCCCCGCAATCTCCACCCGGTCCCCCACCCGGTAGTCGCCCCACAGGATGATGGCAATACCTCCCACGAAATTCTTGAACGTGTCCTGGAGGGCGATGGCAAGACCCGCGGCAATGATACCATAGGAGACGAGGAGCGCCTGGGCATCCTCGACCCAGATCCGGGCCCCGATCCCGAGCAGGATCAGGATCGCGACGATGGAGACCGCTTTCTGGAACGTAAACCGGGTCTTGGATTCCCGGATCCACTTCCGCCCGATCCGATCGATCACCACCCAGAAGATGAGATATATGATGGCGAAGGCAAGTGCCGTCTGATACAGCTTGTCGAGCAGAGGAAGGGAATAATAGAGGTCCATCACAAATAAGCCAGCCGCCAGCAGGAGCGCCGCGGTGAAGATTAAAACCTGCCTTAGCATGAGTTCCTGTAGACCGCCCCTGTAGATACATCTTATGCCGTTCCCGGGGGAAAGGGACAGCACTATTGGGCGAATCAGTGGGAATGTTCGAGGGGTGATTCTATCCGAGGTCCTGTAAATCCAGAGCGCCTTTCGTCAATGATCAATACCCACTTCACGTATTGGAGTCAACAGTACCATCGCAATGCAGTCCCTTGCAGGCTGGTTCCCCTATGCCGAGTTTCGACCTTTCCAGCAGGAGATGCTCGAATCGGCGGCAAAATGCGTGCGTGAACGGGGGATCCTGATGATCGATGCCCCCACAGGAAGCGGCAAGTCCAGCGTGGTGGCCGCTCTCCTCTCTGAAGCCCGGGGGAAAAAGATCATCATTGCGGTCCGGACGATCAGCCAGCTGAACACGTTTATCAGGGAACTGGAACTCATCAGGAAGAAAAACCGGGGCCTCTCCTTTTCCTATCTGATTGGAAAAGGGAGCATGTGCCCTCTTGCCCGCGAGCAGAATCCCTACCGGCTCTGTGAAGGGGTAAAACACTATACGACCGCACTGATGCGGGATAGGGCGGGAAAAGGATCTCTGGTGCCGGCAAAGGATCCGGTCATCAAAGACCAGATCGCACACATGGCCCCGGAACGCCCCCTTATCTGCCCCCATTATGTACAGAGCCGGGTCTTTGTCCACACCCCCGAAGGGCTCTCGATGGCGCCTTCTGCGACCCTGAAGGCGAGGGCTGAACAGGCGTCCCGAAAGGGCATGCCGCCGGAGAGATTATGGGAATTTGCCGGAAGGCTCTGCCCCTATGAGCTGATGATCCAGGCGGCGCGGCAGTCGGATGTGATCATCCTCAACTTCCACCATCTCTTCAATGAAGAGATCCGCGAGCAGATCTATCAGTCGATCGGGATTGTTGCGGATGATGCGATCCTGCTGATCGACGAGGCACACAATGCGGGGGATACAATCCAGAACGTTCGAAGCGTTGTCCTCGAGGAGCGGTTCCTCGAACAGGTGAGGCTCGAACTTGCGGGACACCGCACCCGGATCGCCGGAGTGAGCGAGATCCTGCCCCTGATCCCCCGGATCGAAGCCTTTGCCGAATCGCTGAAGCGTTCCTGGAAGGGCGAGGACTGGTTCGATCCAGCACTCTTTATCCGGCATGTCCTCTCCGGGTCTCCCTACAGGGGGTGTGAAACACTGATCGAGGATCTCCTTACGATCTCCGAGTCGATACGGGATCACAACGTGCGCAGGGGAGATTTTGCAGAAACGGCGACAGATCGCCTGCTCAATTTCTTCTACAGGGTCAACCTTGCCATCAGCGATAGCGCATACCTCTCATTGTACCGGAGAAACGGAGAGGAGATCGATCTTGAGGTGCGCAATATCGACCCTGCACCCGCGCTTCAGCAGCTGGCAGGGGAACATGCCGCATCTGTCTTTATCAGCGGGACACTCTCCCCGGTGGAGAGTTACCGCCGGTATTATTTTGAGGACCTTAACGTGACCACGCTCTCACTTCCGAACGCGTTTCCTCCTGAACACAGGCTGGTGCTCTTTGCCAGGGACATTACTTCCGCATACAGGAAGCGGGGAGAGCCAGCCAATATCTCGCGTATCCGCGAGTATATCGAGTCATTTGCGGGTCTTCGGGGGAATCTTGCGGTGTACTTCCCCTCCTACGAGATGCTCAGCACATTCTCCGAATCACTCCCACCCATTCTCCACGGGAAAGAGATATTCGTCGAACAGGGAAACGCGGCAGTAGCGGCGGTCGCACTCCAGCAGTTTCTCTCACTTCCGGAAAGAGGCCGGTCCGGGATCCTGATGGGAGTCTGCGGGGGGAAGTGGAGCGAGGGGCTGGACTATCGCGGTGATCTGTTGAGTGGAGCAATGGTCATCGGACTTCCCCTCGCCCCCTTCAGTCCGGTAAGGAAAATGACCATCGAGTATTTTGTCAAGAAATTCGGAGAAGAAGGTGAATTCATCTCTTACACGCTCCCCGCCCTCAACCGGGCAATGCAGGCCCTCGGGCGCGTGCTGAGGACCCCTGAAGACCGAGGGGTTCTTGTCCTCGGGGAGGCCCGGTACCTCGACCCGGCGATAAAAACCCGGCTCCCTGCCTGGTTGTGCAAAGAAGGGAATCCCTGCACGGTCGCCGAATTCCGTGACCGGGTGGCGGCATGGCGATGAGGGAAGGTGCATGCCATTTTGACCTCTGGTGGGTCCACGTCAGCTGGGATGCGCGGGGTGTGGTGCACCGCGTCAGGTTCCTCCCCTATGGCAGGGATCAGGCGGTGCCGGAAATAATTCGGGACTATCTCGCCGGGGAACCGCTGGATCTTTCGGCTGTTCCCACCGTGGCGATAGAGAGAGACGCCCCGTTCTCGTCTATCTATCGGGCAGTCCAGGAAATTCCGTATGGTCTGACCGCGACATATGGTGAGATTGCCCTAAAAACCGGAACCGCTCCACGGACGGTGGGAGTCGCAATGCGCAGGAACCCGACACCCCTCATCGTCCCCTGTCACCGCATCGTTTCAGTGCGGGGGATTGGCGGCTTTACCCCGGACGTCAGGATCAAGGAGGCACTGCTCGCGATGGAGAGAGTAAAGGATGAGTATCACGCGGAGAAATAACTGAGATGAGGGTAAATGACCTGATGAACGTGGGAGTACTGGGAGCGGGCGCGGTAGGGCTTTTTCTGGCAGCCCGCCTCTCAAAGGTCGCCCGGGTCTTTGTGGTGGCCCGGGCCCGGCATAATGCCCGCATCAAAGAAGAGGGGTTCTCCCTTTCAGGCATCTGGGGCGAGGAGTGCTGCACCAGCGCAGAAGGGATAAATCTCCCGTGGGAGAGCCCGGAAGAGTATCTCGAAGAGGTACAGCTTCCCGCAACCGCCGGGCACCATTCATCGATGCTCCAGGATCTCCGGCGGGGGCGAATAACAGAGATCGGTTTCCTCAATAGTGCAATCATGGAAAGAGAGCTGGCACATGGACTTCCTGTGCCTTTCAATACCTTGATCACAGAACTCATCGGGTGTAAGGAATCTTTCGGAGGGGCGGGGGAGTGACGGACCGATCGGCGATCGTCCTTGTCGGCGGTGAGGCAAGACGTGCAGGGGGGCGGGAGAAATACTTCTTCCAGTATGATGGGAAGACCTTCCTCGAACACCTGATCAGTTCACTTGGAGACGTGGTGGACGAGATCATCCTGGTCGCGAGAAATCCGGATCAATGCGAACGTTTCTCAGGGATCCCTGGAATTTCCATTACCAGTGACATCCGGAAGGGGATCGGGCCTATCGGGGGGATCCATGCCGGGGTCCGGCAGGCGAGGGGTGAGTTCCTCTTTGTGGTGGCCTGCGATATGCCATGCGTGAATGCCCTCGTAGTCGAACGCCTTTTTACCCTGATCGATGCGCATGATGCGGTGATCCCGAGATGGGATGAAGAGATGATCGAGCCCCTCCATGCGGTGTACAGGAGAAGCGGGCTCCTTTCCTATCTCAGGGACCACCATTCGCGTTCCCTCCGGGAGATGGTCCGGCATCTTGATGTTACATTCATCGATATCGCTGATCTTCGGGCACTTGACCCAGAACTCCGGACCTTTACCAATATCAATGCGATCGAGGACCTGAAGGCGTTCATTGCTTCTATCCGGAGAAAAAAGAGATAGGGCGTTTCAGGGAAAATTCTCGATTCTGCCACTCGCATCCCGCCGATATCGCCCCAGTTCACTGCCGGAAAGAATGTTGCCAGGAAATACCGGTCCGTCCCTGCATACAGAGAGGCCTGACGGATCGATGCAGCAGGAACCGCAAATGCCCACCCCGCATTTCATGTACCGGTGGAGACTGAACTGTCCTTTCTCTGCGCATCCCCGCTCCTGTAGAACCTGGAGAGTGGCCGCCATCATCAACTCCGGGCCGCAGATACATACGTGGTCCCATGCGGAGAGGTCCCTCGCCTCGAGGAGCTGGGTCACAAAGCCATGATGGCCAGAGGACCCGTCATCGGTTGCTATCTCAAGTGATGTGTATTCGCCGAGCATACCGGCAAAGAGGAGTTCTGACTCTGTCTTTGCACCGAGGAGGAACGTATCGAGTTTCCCCTGTACCGCAAGAGGGAGCAGGGGGGCCGCACCGACTCCCCCTCCAACCGCGATTGCGGGGCCGGTGAGGGAAAACCCCTTTCCCAGAGGACCGCGGATCCCGATCATATCTCCCTGACTCATGCGGAAGAGCGCTGATGTCGCATCACCGACCCGCTGCACCGTGATGGTGGATCCAGATGAGAGCGCCATCGGTATCTCATCCACCCCGGGGACCCAGACCATCACAAACTGACCAGGGGTGAAAGAAAATTCCGTATCCATCACGAAAGTCCGTATGGCAGGGGTCTCCTGGACGACGCGAGCAATACGGACCGGGCGAGGGAGGGCTTCATGCATGGGCACACCCCACGATCTTTCCCGGGGGTATGCCATCCTCCTGATACAGGCGATCTGCAATCGACCCAAAGACCCCCGGGCCATCGAGGACCGCGCTCCCGATCTCCACGGCGGACGCCCCCGCCATCATGAGCTCGATGACGTGATCAGGTCCCATGATACCGCCGCAGCCGATGATCGGGATACGGCATGCCTCGTACAGTTCGTACACGCAACGGACCGCCACCGGAAAGATGGCAGGCCCGGAGAGCCCGCCGGTGCCGTGCCCGAGAACAGGTCTTTTGAGCGCAATGGAGATCCGCATGGCCTTTACCGTATTGATCGCGACCACTGCGTCGGCGCCCCCCCTCTCGGCGGCACGCCCGCAGGCGGTGATGTCTGTCACGTTCGGCGTCAGTTTTACCCACGTCGGCATGCCAAGACGGGAAACCGCCCGCGTGCACTCCTCGACCAGCACCGGATCGATACCCACTGCAGCCCCGTAGCCCTCCGCATGGGGACAACTGACGTTCAGCTCAACCCCGCTGGCAATCCCTGAAAACCACCCGGCGACCTCAGCGAATTCGTCCGGGTCGCCGCCGTAGATGCTCACAATCACCGGCTCACCCTTCAGGGGTGAGAGCTCGCTCACAAATTCACGTGAGGGGTTGGGCAGTCCCATCGCGTTCAGCAGCCCATCCTCGAGAACCGCGATGCATGGCCCCGCGTGCCCGGGGTTTGGAGACGGACCGATGGATTTGGTGACCACTCCCCCCGCACCCCCCTTAAGAACCCGTGCCAGCGATGCTCCCGTGGTGCCCAGTATCCCTGCCGCCAGAATCAGGTGGTTATTCAGATCCACCCCGCCGATCCTTACCGGACCGGGTTTCAGCACGACCATGGCAAAGAAGTTGTAGTTATTATATTTTTAGCATACCCATACTGTAGTGAAATGACCCGCCTCTCCGTGATGGGAGTGGGAAGAGTGGGCGGGGAGATTGCATTTCTTGCCGCAATGACGGGACTTGTGGATGAACTGAATCTCCATGATGCCGTACAGCCCCTCCTTAACGCACAGGTACTTGATCTGAAGCATACCGGAATGGAGATCTCCATCTCGGACGATCCGGAGGATCTGAAGGATGCGGACATCTTGATATTTTCGGCTGGAACGCCCCGGAATCCGAATATCCGTACAAGGGCAGACCTCCTGTATGCCAACATCCCAGTTGCCGAACGCTGCGCCGGGTACCTGCGCGACGGGTTTTCCGGAATCCTGGTCACTATCACAAACCCCGTGGACGCAAACAACTACTACCTCCAGAGAGAGACGGGAATCGACAGGAGGCGCTGCATCGGCTTTGGCGGCCAGCTGGACAGTGCACGCTTCCGCTTGCTCCTCCGGGAGAGGGGGATCGGGGGGGAGGCGTGGGTCCTCGGCGAGCACGGAGAGCGCCAGGTGCCGCTCTTTTCCCTGCTCCCTGATCCCATCGCTCCTGCGTTCCGTGAGGAGATCCTCGAATGTCTGAGGGGGGCGAGCATGCCCGTAATCAGGGGGAAGGGAGGGACCGTGTTCGGCCCCGCATACCATATCGCCCATCTGCTGGACGCGATCATCAATGACCGCGGTGCGGTGCTCCCCTGTTCCTGCGTGCTTGAAGGGGAGTATGGGGCAGACCACTGTTCCATGGGAGTCCCGGCGAAGATCGGGAAGAGGGGCATCGAGGAGATCTGCCAGTGGCCACTTGGGGAATGGGAACGGCAGGAATTGCAGCGCGCCGCAGAGTTCCTGGCTGATCTTTCAAGGAGGGCCTATGTCCGCTGAGTCTTCTGCAGGATTTAGGGACGGGGAAGGGCTGCAGTTGGCCATTCAACAGGTGGAATACAGCAATTCTCCCGATGGCCCGATCATCCATATCTTCGGTCGTGACAGGGCGGGGAATGCGAAAGAGATCCAGGTCTTCCATTTTCGGCCGTATTTCTATGCCCCCGAAGGAGAGGTGGCAGGCAGTCCACCTCCCGAGAGAGTGGAGGTGGACCGCGATCACATCTTCCGTTCGATCCAGGGAACCCCTCTCCGCCGGCTCATCACGGAGCGGCCGACTGATGTGAGAGAGATCAGGGAGCGCTACACGCATTACGAGGCCGATATCCCGTTTGCCACGCGTTTTATGATCGACACGAGACTCAGGAGCGGGGTGATCGCATCGTCGCGCAGCACCCCCTATACCGGGATCTCGCCTGCTGACATTTCCGCACCTGCCCGTATCTGTATGCTGGATATCGAGTGCGATGACGCGCGCGGGTTCCCGGCACCGGAACGTGACCGGATCATATGCATCACCTGCTGGGACTCGTTTGAACAGTCCTATACGACATTCTTCCTCAATGAGGGCAAAGGCGTAGACGCGGTGACGCTCCAGCACCGCGGGGATCCTGGTTCACCCTGTTTCCGCGAGGAGACCCATACGATCTGCATCTATGACGACGAGAAGTCACTTCTGGAGGGGCTCGTTGAGCATGTGAGGGAGAAGGATTATGACATCCTCTCAGGGTGGAACATCCAGACATTCGATATCCCCTACCTGACCGGGAGGATGGACGTGCTCGGCCTGAGAGGCGACGAACTCTCCCGGCTCCCGGGCTCAGGCGCCCGCAATGCGATCCGGGGGAGGGTGATATTCGATCTCCTGGATGGCTACCGGAAGATCCACGCGACCCAGAAAGAGTCGTACCGGCTGGACGCGATCGCGGAGGAGGAACTGGGATGGCGGAAAGTACGGTATTCGGGGACCATCAGCAGTCTCTGGAAAGAGGACCCGAAGCGCCTGATCAAGTACAATTTGCGTGACGTGGAACTCTGCGTCGCCATCAATGAAAAACAACGTATCATCGACTTTTACCGCGAGATTGCGCGGTATGTCGGATGCCCCCTTGACAAGACCCTCAATTCGTCCAGCGTCATTGATATCTATATTCTGAGAAAGGCCTTCGGGAATTTTGTGTTGCCCTCCAAGGGATTTGCTGCAGGAGAGGAGTTTGAAGGCGCGACCGTCTTTGATCCCACACGGGGGGTAAAGGAGAACGTGGTGGTCCTGGACCTCAAATCACTCTATCCCATGGCGATGATGACCGTGAATGCCTCGCCGGAGACAAAAGATCCCGCTGGCGAACTGAGGGCGCCCAACGGTGTCCGGTTCCGGGCAGAACCGGACGGACTCACCCGAAGCATCATCAGCGAACTCCTCAAAGAGCGGGACGAGAAAAAGGCGCTTCGTGACCGCTATCCATATGGCAGTCCGGAATATGTCCGTTACGACCTCCAGCAGAACGTGCTGAAGGTGATCATGAACACCTACTACGGGGTGAGCGGATATGCCCGGTTCCGTCTCTATGACCGGGAGATCGGTGCTGCGGTCACCTCGATCGGGAGAGCGATCATCGAGCACACCCGGGCCGTCATTACCAAAATGGGGTACACAGTGCTGTATGGGGACACCGACTCCTGCATGGTCCAGCTGCCCCCTGCGGAACTCTCCTCCACCATCGAGCTTGGCGGGATTATCGAACGCCAGGTCAACGGGAGTTACTCGGATTTTGCCAGGGAGGTCCTCAACGCCGAAAAGCACTACTTCTCGATCAAGTTCGAGAAGGTCTTCCGGAGGTTCTTCCAGGCGGGACGGAAGAAACGCTATGCAGGCCACCTTATCTGGAAAGAGGGGAAGCAGGTGGATCAGATCGACATCGTGGGCTTTGAGATCCGGCGCAGCGACTCCCCGCAGATCACCCGCGAGGTGCAGCAGGTGGTTATGGAGATGATCTTGAAGGGAAGGGATTTTGGGGAGGTCAAGCAGTACCTTGGCGAGATCATCAGTAGATACCGAAAGGGCGAATTCCCGCTGGATTATGTGGGGATCCCGGGAGGGATCGGGAAGGAACTTTCGCAGTACGAGAACCAGGACGCCCACGTGAGGGGGGCCCTCTACTCGAATCGGTTCCTTGGAACCGATTTTAAGCGCGGGAGCAAGCCAAAGAGGATCTATATAAAGAACGTGACGGCAAAATACCCAAAGACCGATGTGATCTGTTTCGAGTACGGGGAAGAGGTGCCTCCAGAGTTCATCGTGGACTGGGAGACAATGCTGGAAAAGACCCTCCGGCAACCGATCTCCCGGGTGATCGAGGGCGTCGGGTGGCGATGGGAAGACGTGGACCCCTCACGGACCACCCTCTTTGACTTCGGGATGTAGAGAACTCTTTCCCGGAATGCGAGTGGCTTTTTGAAGAAGGATTGATTAATTGTGGAGGATTCCACTCCACAGCCACCATCACATTCGAAGCCTTGATGATGGTGGAAATCTTCTTTCCCTCGGCAAGTTTAAGTTTTTTGCGGAATTCCTGGTCATCAGTGAGGTGATCTCAACCCCGCCAGGTAATTCGATCACGATCTCGGCAAGGATATGCCCGTACTTGATCGGTTAAACGGTTCCTCTCACACGTTTCTTGGACTAGATCTCCATGGATAGCACCACTCGCGGTATGTAGGATAAATATTTGCCTTTCGGTACATGTTAAACAAAAGTGCCTGTGTCGTGAATAAGTCATGACCCAGAACGCTTATTCCCGGCCTCCCCAACCACTCTCCGATGAATATTTCGTCCGGTATCGCCAGATCACTCGATTTCTCATACTGGACAAACCAGGTGATCCTCGTCATCGCCTCTGTCGGCTTTCTCGCTGGGTTGGGAATAGGGATATCAGAGGGAATGGATTCTGGGGGGATAATGCTCAGCGGTTTCGTCCCGGCAGCCTCTGTGTTTCTTGCATGGGCTCTTGGAAGAGAGATTTATCCTGAGGAGGAGATCTCCGCTCTCATTGCCGCAACTTTTTTTCTCATCGCCTTTCCCCTTCTCCCCCGCCCGGACGTAATAACGCTCCTCTGGGTCCTGCTGGTGCTTCGCATCCTGAATCGCACGGCAGGAAGTCCTGCAAACCTGGCAGATCTTTCTCTCGTCTTCCTCCTCACGCTCTGGCCGCTCTGGCAGGGCAATGCTGTCGCAGGATTAATCACTGCCGGGGCTCTCATCGTTGATGGGTTGCTGGGAGATCCGGGCTCCAGACGTTTTTCCATCGCGATGGCTATAATCATTGTCACCGTCATCATGGCGTTCCTTACTGAAAAGATACTCATATTCACGCCTCCGTTCAGCCTCTCGGTGACCGCTCTCGGTGCTGCCAGTCTGCTATTCCTTCCGGTGATTATGTCATCAACCCGGGCTCGGGGAGATTCCGGAAAAACTCTCTCCACTGTTCGTGTTCGGGCCGGGCAGCTGGCAGCCCTTGCGACTGCA
This sequence comes from Methanomicrobiaceae archaeon, assembly GCA_032250645.1. Classification (GTDB taxonomy): domain Archaea; phylum Halobacteriota; class Methanomicrobia; order Methanomicrobiales; family Methanomicrobiaceae; genus JAVVFN01. The sequence continues at coordinate 13,830 of JAVVFN010000003.1, forward strand.
CTGACCCTTGCATTGACTGATATCTACATGATTTTACCGCTCTGGTTCGCGATTGCTGCTGCGGGAGGATCTCACCTCTGGCACTTTGTGGCCCGAGGATTATGAGGCTGCCCTTCTCAGCAGATCCCTTCCAGGACGGGTGTGGCTGCGATATTGAATGCCGCATTCACATCTGCATGGTCTGCATGACCGCAATGCGGGCACTCAAACCTCTTCCGGTGACGGATGCCCATCTGTCCGCACACCCGGCACCGTGTGGATGTCCAGGACGGATCGATATAGGCCACCGGTACGCCGGCCTTTCGTGCCTTTGACTCCACCATGCGTTGCAACTGGTAGAATGATCGGGTATCAAAGTGAAATTCAAGCGTATAGCCCTGTTTTTTCCTGTTCCCCCCCGTCCCGAAGAGGCGCTCGAGCTTGATCCCGCATTCATAACACCTTGCCGTCTCCACGATTGCACGGCTGATCATCTGGTTGAGATCTTTGACGAGGGAGCGTTCACGGTTCCTGATACGCTTGATCTCCCTGAACTTCTTCTCCTTCCGCAGTTTAAAACAGGTTTGTGAGAGCTTGGAGCGGTAATTCCGGGATTTTTTCCCGAGTTTTATCACTTCTCCATTTTTCGGGACGGCCACCACTGCAAGGTGCCCGGTAGTATTGAGATCCACCCCGATCCAGTATTCGGGAATTGATCGAGCTCTGTTTATTTCACCACCATCCCGTTCTCCCGTATTCCGGTGAAATGATCATCGATCACTCGAATTTTCTATAGTGCCTATTATTGAATGGGATCATAATATATTTTTTGAAATTAATATGATCATCTGTGATAAGGTACAGAATACCAAATAATTCATTGTCATGATCAGTATACCGGTTTCTCAATGGCCAGTACCCTTTTCCCGGGGAGAGTCGGAATTTTTAGCATTGAGCCCAAGAGTACATGAAACAGGTGCATTATGCCGGTAGTCACGATCCGTATGGCAAAGGGACGGACGCTTGAACAGAAGCGGGCGCTGGTGGAAGGGGTCACCGAAGTGGTGACAAAGACACTTCATGTCACTCCAGACTGGGTTACCGTCTTTGTGGAGGAGCTGGACAAGGAAAATATTGCGAAGGCAGGTACATTGCTAAGTGAATCATGAATTTGATATATTGACCGAAAGATTTCCCGGGGTAATGTTCGCCTCAAAACCAGGATAAACGACCGGATATCCGGCACTCCTCCATGCAGCCACGCCATCATTGAGAAAAAATATCTTCTTAAAACCGAGGAACCGGAATAACTGCCGGATATTCTCTCCGGAGATGGTTTTTGACGTGTACACGAGGTAATTCCCTTCTTTATCAAGCGAATCGAACGCTTCGATAAACTCCTCCGACTGGTAGATATAGAGAACCGCCCCTTGAATATACGGTTCTGCAGACTCATCCACCCGTCTTATATCGAGGATCGCAAAGTCCTCGTCGTCCCCGAATTTCTCCACAAGAAAGTGGGCTTCATAGACATTGACTGTACGGATGCTGGTCGCTCCGGGAGATGTCGGTGGCGCCGACGGGGAGGTTGAGGTCATGCATGCAGAAAAAACGACCGCGAGGAGGAGCACCAGTGAAACGAGGGCGGTTGGGATTGCCCTGCTGCGGTTATTCAGGGTTACATTCAGTTTCACGTTTCCATGTTTTCTGTTTCCTTACAGGCACATCATCCTTTTGATACTGCAGCCTTCAGATCACTCCAAGAAAGAGGAAGATATCAGATAGGATGCAGAAACCAGTGAGCGCAGCGATATTCAGTACCGCGCCCCGGACCACAGGCCTTCGGGCAGTTCCTCCATCGAGGTATCCGGTCAGGCCCGCTGCCAGAGGGAGCAAAGATACGGCTCCGGACATCAGAAGAGCTTCGCGGGCAGGGGACCCCAATAACATGCTGAAAGCCAGGAAAAGTACCGGCGCCAGTAGCGAGGAGAAGAGGATAACCCACCGCCCCCATGCTCTTCCCTTCCGTGCCACGAATGTCCATTTCCCTGCCATTCTGTCTGCTTCCATATCAGGCATCTCCACAGAGACGATAAAGAAAAACCCGAAAAGAACGAGTGGAATGGATAATGGAAGAAAAGCGGTATCGATTGACCCGTGTACCACAAGGTATCCCATTCCGGGGATAAAGAACCCAAACCCGGCAGCAGTCCCAATCTCCCCCCAACCCCGGTAAGAGAGCCGCCCGGGAGGCGCAGAATAGGACCAGCCCAGTAGGTTTCCGCCTATTACAAAGAGGAGAAATGGAACGCTCTGACCATAGCACAGGTGATAGGTGACCGCAAGGAGAAGGGAACCTGCAAGGAGGAGGAGGGCGAGCGTTCGGGTCATGGGAGCAAACCGGGGATATTTCTGAAGGATTCCGGTCCCCCCTGATACCGGGGTCGGCGAGCAGAACCGGTCCGCGTCAAGATCAAAATACTCGTTTGTGTAGTTGAGGGAGAGATGGCCGAGGGCAAGGATCGCATAACCGAAGATAAATCGTTCAATATGCAGGGTATCTCCGATATAACTCGCATACAGTGCCCCCATGCAGAAAAGAGCAAAGCCTGCAAGAAGAAAATGCATGCGACCGAGTTTCAGGTACAAAAAGATCTTCTCCCCGGTGCTGACCCGGTCCAGCCCCTCTCCCATGGAGGGAGAGAGGAGAATTCTACATAATAAAGGTTGTCACGCCCCCTCGCAATATCCAAATAGTTTTAGAGACTTTCAATTCACTCAAGAAAGATGGCAGACGACAAGATAGGACAGCGAATTTTTCCCCTTCCCCGGGTTGTCATAAGCAGGTGCATAGAGTGTGACCCGGTACGGTATAACGGAGACATGGTCTCCAGTGAAACGGTGAAAAAACTCAAAAAATATGTCGAATTCATCCCTGTCTGCCCGGAGGTAGAGATAGGACTCGGGGTTCCAAGGGAGCCGGTGAGAATGGTGAGGATGGAGGACGGGGACCATCTGATTCAACCCTCAACGGGAAGGGACCTATCGAGGGAGATGACCCGGTTTGCAGGAATATTTCTCGACTCGATCGGGAAGGTCGAGGGGTTCATCGCCAAGAGCAGGTCACCAAGTTCAGCGTTTCGTGATGCCCGGGTCTATCCTGCCGCAGAAAAGTCTGCACCCATCGACACCACCCCCGGCTTTTTTGGAAGGGCGGTTCTTTCCCGGTTCCCACTGGTGCCGGTAGAAGACGAGGGGAGACTCCGGAATTTCCGGATACGGGATCATTTCCTCACCCGGATCTTCACGCTGGCCGACTTCCGTCTGGTGGAGGGGAAACATTCGATGCAGGCGCTCGTCGAGTTCCATACCCGCAACAGGTTGCTGCTGCTTGCACACGGACAGCGCCAGCTCTCGGAACTTGGCCACATTGTCGCCAACCAGGAGGGGAGGGCAACCGGTGAGGTGATCGATGCATACCGGGAGGGGCTCCTTGTTGCCCTCAGCAGTCCGCCCCGGTATACGACCAACATCAATGCACTCCTCCATGCACTCGGCAGGGTATCTGCCGGACTCTCTGCCCAGGAAAAGGCGCTCTTCCTTGATGCGGTCGAACGGTATCATGCAGGAACAACAACCATATGTGCACCAAAGACCATCCTGCGGGTGTGGATCGCCCGGTTTGAGGATCACAACCTTGCCTCACAGACCTTTTTTTCACCTTATCCCGATACGATGATGGAGGTCGGAGAGGCGGAAACTGAGAGAGGACGTGATTTCTGGGCATAAATCCCAATCAAAAAAACCTTTTGGGAATGGATACAATAGACTTCTAGAAGGTCTCTGATGAACATCGGTGAACTGGTGGCGGATCCGGCGTTTTTCCCTCTGGTGGTCATCCCGATTCTCATTTTTATTGCCCGAGTCGCGGACGTGACGCTGGGGACCATGCGCATCATCTTCGTCTCCCGCGGACTGCGCATTCTGGCACCTGCAGTCGCATTTTTTGAGATCCTCATCTGGCTCGTCGCGATTGGCCAGATATTCCAGAACCTGACCAATGTTGCCAATTATATCGCTTATGCCGCGGGATTTGCGGTGGGCAACTACGTGGGGATCCTCATGGAGGAGCGATTGGCAATGGGGATCTCGATGATCCGGATCATCACGCAGTTTGATTCGACCGACCTTCTCTCGCGCCTGAAATTAACCGGTTTCAAGACGACCGTCCTTGACGCCAAGGGAAAGCACGGTGACGTGAAGGTCATCTTCGCGGTGACGAAGCGAAAGGATATCTCCCGTGTGATCCAGATGGTCCAGGAGACAAACCCGAACGCGTTCTACACGATCGAGGATATCAAGACCGTCCATGGAGGGGTGTTCGGCCCGGTGGTCCAGCCGGGGGGGCGGGAACGAAAATTTTTCCGGTTCAGTCAAAAAGGAAAGTAAAAAATCCTGTTCAGTGCCCTTTGTCGGTCTTCAGGTTGACGCCGTTCACATCGCAGGAAGCCTCGCAGGGAGCCTCTTTGTCCATCACCCTGTAGGCGTCCGCAAGCACCGTGGCCTGGGCCAGCGATCCGGCAATGAGGATCACCTCGAGGATCTCCTCTCGAGTTGCCCCCTTTCTCTGGGCCGCCCGGATATGATACTGGACACAGTGGTTACAATTCAGTGCGGCGCTCACGGCGAGGCTGATCAGCTCCACCATCTTCGGCTTCAGTGAAGAAGTCTCCACCACTGTGCCCTTATAGAGGAGGTGAGAGAGGAGGACCTCCGGGCGTTCTGCCATGCGCTGGAATATGAGAGGGACGACCCCATATTCTTCCCTTATTTGCTCCATCCACTCTTCCGCAGTTTTCTTGCTGCCTGAATCAATGATTTCTTTGAGGAGATCTTCGAATGTCACGAATCACACACCACTCGCGTTCCTGGATGATAGTTCATACCATGATGTTGGTTTCTGAGAAAGGTCGTATCTTTATCCATATGTAATTGCGCATTCTTGAAGGCAATACTTCCGTGATATCACCCACCTTTACCCCCCCTCCGACTTCAAGCGCACGGATCTTCCCGGCATACTCTTCGTACGGGATCTTGACGCGGAGCCCGTAGATCTGGACGGTAAGGGGAGTGGGATGGGTCGATAATGCACTGATCTCCAGCTGATCATCGATCACAGTCATCAGCCTGGCCGGGGAGATCGAGGGAGGGTCCTTTGCTACCTGCTCGCGGTACGCATCGAGCACCCGGGAAACTTCCTGGACAAGGCGGTCAAGCGGGTCTATCTCCTCTTCTGTCCGAAGCCGATGTGCCACCCGGCCGAGTTCGCCCACGTAGCCGTCCACCGGCGGATCTATGATCTCCCTCAGCTGTTCGGTGGGCGGTGCTCCGGCCACGATGATGGGGACTGTAATCCCTCTCCTGATAGAGGGTAATTTTTTCTTGATACATTCTGCGAAGTTCCCGAGAAGGAAGACCGCGCAGTCATGCTCGTTGATCACGTCCCGCTCCTCGATATTGAGGTTCGCGATCCGTTTGCCAAAACCCCTTGCAAGCCCGACCACGTTTGTCTTTGCACCTGCCGTCCGGAGGTATTCAGCCACATCACAGGTTGAATGCGGGAGATGGTGGAGTTCGAGGCTCGGGCTTACCACTGCGATCTCGGTACCCACCAGCGGTGCCTCGGTAACCTCGCCGGCAAGCGGTTTGGCGATCCTCCGTAAGAGCTCGATGTCTTCTCTGGGGACGAGGCACTGGAGGACGATCTCCTGTGCGAGCATGTGCTTCTGGATAATATACCCGCCGAGGTCATCGATCAGCTCCATGATCTCATCATGGCGGTATACACCTCCCTTGAATGTGATAGGAACCAGCGTCATGGTGAGACCCCGATCAGTGCAAGTTTTTCGGCGACGATTGTATCCACCACGTCTTCGGGGAGGGTATCCTCACTGGCGACATAGTAAAAGAGATCGTCCTTTACGTACTGCCTGCGCACCTTGAACCCTTCTGGAGCAATGTACTGGAGCGCATAAATCAGGTCTTTCTGGATGCTCTCGCTCGGATCGTAGACCACCAGATCCTCCAGGTCCTCTCCTTTCACGTCTTCCCGCCTGATCACGATGGTCCACCGGTCCGGTTGCTCGATCAGGTTCCTCCCGTACCGCTCCCAGAGGATCCTGAGAAGCGGGGATAGGTACGTCTCGTCCGAGATATCGAGCCTGACTTTTCCTTCCTGCTCAAGGACCGTGGCAAAATCGCGGACCCGGATGCGCCTTGGTAGTTTGCGGGTGACTCCGACGGCGATGAAGAGAGGCACCTCCGGATCGATGTAGATGTGCAGCTTGGCGATGGTCCGGAGAAGATCGAGATCTCCGAGGATATCCTCCGCGATCTGGCGGTAGGCCTCAGCACCCGTCTCCTCACTGCATTCAACCTCGAAATACCCGATTCCTACCATCTAATCTCCCTTGACAAAGCCCGAGACCAGGAGCGCAGACCCGACAGCCCCGATATACTGGGAATGGGGTGGCACGAGGATCTCCATCTTCAGAAGCTCCCCCATCTCATGCACGAGACCCTCGATGAGACTGGTCCCTCCTACCATGATCACCGGTTCCTTGATATCGATCTCCTGCAACTGCTGCTCGAAGACCTGTTCGGCGACACTGTGGCAGGCCGCGGCGGCGACATCTTCGGGGCTGCTTCCCTCCGCCAGTGCATTGACGAGGCTCTGGGTGCCAAAGACGATACAGTAACTGTTCATGGGGACTTGGGCAGAGAGCCCTTTCATCGCCAGGGGCCCAAGTTCGGTAATATCGACCCCGAGACGCTTTGCGGTCAGTTCAAGAAACCTCCCGCTCGCACCTGCACAGATGCCGCCCATGGTAAAGGTCCCGGGAATCCCGTCCTGGACAGAAATTGCCTTGTTGTCCATTCCCCCGATATCGATGACGGTCGCCTCACCATGCTGCCGGTCTGCCAAATATACCGCTCCCTTGGAGTTGACCGTGAGCTCCTCCTGTACGAGGTCTGCATTGAGGTGGGCGCCCACAAGGTAGCGCCCGTATCCGGTGGTGCCGGTCGCCTCAATCTCTTCCCGGGAGATTCCGGACTCTTTGAGCGCCATCGAGATGGCCTCTTCAGCACTCTCCACGACCTTGACCGTGGGCACCCAGCCCGTCCCGATGATCTCATTGTCCCTCATGATCACCGCTTTGGTGGTGGAAGACCCGCTGTCCACCCCCATGGTAGTCCCTTCCTGCACCTCACGGGCAAGGAGGGTCCGCCTCCGTGCGATGGTGGTGAGCGCTTCCATGCGGGTGAGGAGGGTCCCTGCAGTGGTCCGCTCGGTGAAGGAATAGCTGACCACGGGGAGATTGGAATGGTCGTGGATATACCGGCGGAGCTCGTTCCGGACGATAGCCGCTTCGGCACAACGGAAACAGGTGGCAATAAATACGGCATCTGCCTCAAGCCTCCCCTCAACAAGTCCTTTTGCCCGGGCGATCGCGAGCTTGAGATCAGGGCTTCTCACATCAAGCCCGAAACTCTCATAGTCTCGCCTGATGTCCGCCAGTGCGATGTCGGGAAAGAACATCTCCGCGTTCACTGCCGCAGCCGCGTCATTGATCTCCTTCTGGACCCCCGAATGTTCGGGGCCGCAGGAGAGCTGTGCCACACGGACCGGAGTGGTCATTGGGGTTCCTCCTTCAGGTTGCCAAGGAACGCACGAATTGCTGAGACGAACTCGATTCCCTCTTCCTCACTCTGCGGATAGATAAGTTCGAGCGTGGGGATGCCCCGCCTGCGGACGAGATACTGCACGAGCTCATTGGTCCGTGCGCATCCCATGCATCCGAATGCAAAATCCACTTCATTGATAATGATGGCCGCTTCTGCTTCCTCAATGAGGGGGCCCATCAGTGCCATACGTCCCCTCACTCCCGAGGGCACCTCCACCGCAGCGTACTTCAGGCCCCGTTTGGGATCCTCGGGAGTCATCTGGAGCGGCGGGGAATCAAAACCCGGCGTCTGGATCTTCTCCCGTATTGCGATTGCCGCACCCAGCGGTTCATGCCCCCACCTCGCAACCATATCCGAGAGAATCAGGCTGGTCGTGGGATAAATAAATACCTTCACCATGTGTTACTGCTCCTCTGCTTCCATCAATTTTTTGAGTACCTTAATATCCAGCCCGGGTCTGACCAGAACCGGCTTTTCTCGAGGAGAGGGCTTTTTGATATACTTCTCGCCCTCTACCTTCGCAAGCCCTCGGGATACATATTTCAACAGACCGATCTCAAATTCGTGTCCGTAATAACCCGGACGTGCCCCGCCAAGGTTCGCACGGCACCTGCGAGGGTCTCCCGGAGGAAAGCCCCTGTCTTTCACGAAGATATGTGCGCGGTCAAGCGGGCGCACATGCTGGATGATGCGGTCCACGTCTTCCGGGGAGCCTGTCACCTGTAATCCAAAACAGGTCTCCTTGATCATCGTGCCACGAGAGACTTCGTATGCCCGGAGTGCAAGCAGCTGGGGGGTGACGTCAGGAGAGTCCACGAAGATGTATTTTGTCACCGTACCCACATACTTCGGGGAATATTCCTTCAACCCCTCACCTCCTTTATAAATACCAGCTCGCCTTCTTTGCACTCCTTCAGCTTCTCAGGTTCCAGCACGGCCCCGATCACATTCGTTCCGCCAAAGGGTTCAGATGTGGGCCCAAACTCTCTGTTCGCCGAGGTGCGCACGCCGACCAGCCCGGACCCCTTCCGCGAATCATTGGTCATCGCAAGGCTATTTGCCGGAACCTCTCCCTCCGGGATATTTTCGAGGTTGATCTTCGTCCCGGTCTTGATTGGAGGTTTAAAGAGATAAACATCCTCAAAATGGAAATAGAGAGGCAGTGCCCCCACTTTGTGTTGCTTAAGACCGGTCACTTCACGGAATATGTCACAGGTCACAGGCGCGGCCTCATTATCAAGGCGGATCTCGATGACCTGGGACGGAGCACGGGTTGTCACGGTAGCCTTCCCGGCCGCAAGGACCTCAAGTGTGGTGCCCGGGTCCTGTCCGACGATGATCCGCTCTATTTCGTCCGTATCTGGTTCGAGCAGGAACCCTCTCTTCACGGCAACTTCCCGCGCATCTTGTACGCGGTATCCCAGGAGGTCCAGCCGCTCGGGGGTCACCATGACAGTGAGGAGATCCTTCTCCTTTGCGAGCTTCACCAGTTCGATCCCGTGGGTTACCCTCCCGACCATCGTATGCGAGGCACTGCTGGGAATGTCCGTGGTATAGATGTACACGCAGCCCCGTGATTTCCCCTCAGTCCTTGCCGTGATCGTCCCTTCCAGTCGGGCAGATTGGAGTTCTGCAGGGACATCAGTTCGGATCATGGATTCGTCCCTGATATGCGTGCTCGCCGCCCTTCCAACCGAGAACACCCCCTCCTCGAGCGTGATGAGCAGGTGTTCCACGCTCTCTGCAGTCCCTGTGTCTATCTCATCTTGCGCATAACCCTCTGCGATTGCCCGGACATGAGTGATGAGATGCATCCCGTCTTCAATGACCTGATCGCCGTCACTGGTGGTAAAGGAGATACTCTGGTCAGTCCAGCTGAAAACCCGCTCTACACGGGTGATCGAATCACCCCTTGACCATTCATTGAGGACGCTCCTCCCGCTCACCACTTGGCCCACCACCCCCCCGTCTGCTGCAGCGCCATGGTCAGCGATATGGTCCATCCTGGAGAAGATCAAATACGTGCGTGTGGGATCATATCCCCCACACCCGAGGATCACGTCGTCCTTGCTGTAGCGGGAGGTCTTCCTTGCGGGCTTGATGGATGAGGTGCAGGGCCCGAACGCGGCCGTATACCTGTCAGCCCAACCAAGACTGTAGCATTCCGCACCCTGCGCAGATTCGAAAAAAACATTAAAAACGCCATCTTTTGCGAGTTTGAGCCCGGCCTTGGTGAGCTCCACCACCACTTCCCCAGCAGTGGTATAGAGCCGGATATTTCGTGTCTCCGCGAGTGCGCCTTCAGTGGGCCGTATGACCGCAACCGTGGTACCAGGGTTTCTTTCGGGCAGCAGTTCCTGCAGGGTAAGGGGTCTATCTTTCTCCAGCCTCGTTCCATCGAGGTGGATCTCGATCATTTCCCACCTCAGGGTCCTTCTTTTACCATGATCTCTTTCTCTTCGGCAGAGAGAGCTTCGAGCACGTCGTCGGTGGGCCCGATCTTCACGATCTTGCCATGGCGCATCAGGGCAAGCCTGTCAC
>JAVVFN010000040.1:0-10433 GCA_032250645.1 Methanomicrobiaceae archaeon
CCCTCCGCCACTGCACGCACAAAGCCAGGGATATCGATGCAGACAGGGCACCCGTCCACGCATGCGGGCTTCTTGCATTGCAGGCACCGCTCTGCCTCGGCACGAGCTTCCACGGGTAAGAGCCCCGTCTCCACCTCGAGGAAGTCACAGATCCGCTCGGATGCAGGACGCTTGCTCATGGTCGCCGCTCCCCGCACCGGCAGAGGTGTTCCTCGAACCGGGCCATCGAGAGGCGTTCTTCCGCAAGGTAGGTGCGCTGGCGCTGCATCAGTTCGTCGAAATCCACCTGGTGGGCGTCGAACTCCGGGCCGTCCACGCAGGCAAACCGGGTCACGCCGCCCACGGTCACCCGGCACGATCCGCACATCCCGGTCCCGTCCACCATCACCGGGTTGAGGCTTGCAAAGGTCTTCACCCCGTAGGGGCGGCTCACCTCAGAGGTGACCTTCATCATGATGGCAGGACCGATGATCCAGATCCGGTCGATAGCACGCTCGGCAAAAAGCTCCCTTAAGAGATCTGCGGGGAACCCGTGGTATCCCCTGCTCCCGTCATCGGTACAGACGTGGAGCGCATCACAGATCTCACAGAGTTCCTCCTCGAAGATGAGCAGGGCCTCGCTCCGTGCACCGATGATGCCGATGACCTCGTTGCCCTCCTCTTTCAGCGCCCGGGCGATGATCGGGATGCAGGCGATCCCCGCCCCTCCCCCGATGACCACACAGGTGCCGAACCTGCCCATCTCCGAGGGCATCCCGAGAGGTCCTGCAACGTCCCTGATCCCGTCCCCCACGCCAAGGAGGGAGAGCTCGGTGGTGGTCTTTCCCACGGTCATGAAGACCAGGCGGATCCGGTCCCCCGTGGCCCCGGAGATGGTGAGCGGGATTCGTTCCCCTTTCTCGTCAATTCTCAGCACCACGAACTGACCCGGCAATGCATGGCGGGCGACATGGGGCGCATGGATCCAGAATTCAAAAATCCGATCAGCAATCTCTCTTTTTTCGGTAACCCTGTACACGTCAACACTCCGGATCTCGAACAGTAGCACAATTATTCGATTTTTATTTGCTTAAAATTCACGATGCTGTGGGGGGTCATATTCACGGTGATCTCTGGAACAGGAGAGGATCGCGCAGGTCCCGGGCTTTTAGAAGCGTTCCACCTTCCGCACCCGCACCGCCACTCCACGGCTCGATGCCCCCATCTCCCAGGCGCCCATCGCCGCCTTTCCTGTCGCACGCGCCACCGGTCCTTCCACCAGCACTTCGTCGCCCTCCCTGACCGCAGGGTCACAGGAGAGCACCCCGGGCGCAAGCACATCCCCCTTCGGTACAAAATCGTCGATCCGCACGCGGTAGCCCTCTCCCAGGATCTCCCAGCCCTCGAACGTGGGACGGAAGAGGCCGGTCACCGGGTCGATGCTGAAGAGCTGCCTCTTTCCGGCGAAGAGGGCCCTCCGTTCACGCCGCCCCTTCACCCTGAGCCCGCGGGTCTCCGGGAAAACCCCGAACTGCCAGGAGAGTGTCCCGCGGACAAGATCATGGGGGATGCTCCGTTCCCCTTCAAGCGCAGACGAGAGGCACTCGAGCGATGCGGGAGAGGTGGGATGACCGGTGCAGGTGATCTCAAGATCGATCCCGAGATCCCCGGCGGCGGTCCGGGCAATGGCGAGCGCGCCGCCATCGAGGTGGGCGATGATCCTCCGGTAGGGATGGAACGAGAGGTAGCGGGCCAGCATCTCCCGGATCAGCGCTGACTCTTCACGGTCCCAGTAGCCGGTCACCGGTACGTCGTAGTGGGCTGCCGGGTAGATTCCCTCGAGCTCGCGGGGGACCACTCCGAGGGGAGAGGTCAGGATCACCTCGTGCGCCCGCTCTCCTGTGGCCCTCCGCAGCTTCATGTGGCTCTGGGAGAGAGAGTAGGGTTTTCTTGCGGAGCAGGGCAAAAGAACGCAGACATCGTTGCGGGACGGGCGGAAGCGATTCTGGACCCTCTCTGCAAAGCGCCGGATCTCGGGCCTCCTGATGGACTCGGCCGTGTGCCCGAGGAAGGAAGCATGCCGCACGATCGGCGCATACCGCTCTGCATGCTGGAACTCTTCATCGATGAGGCGGAGGACGCCGACCATGGCGCCGTCGGCCCTGCATCTCCGCTCCACCAGCTCACGGAGCTGGCCCCGCAGGATAAACGCCTTCACCAGGGCGATCTCGGAGAGGAGAGATATACGGTTGTGCGCCTGCAGATCGCCTTCCCTGCAGCCGGCGCACGGGCAGGTCCCTGCCCCGAGCCATTCATCGGCAACAAAATTCCCTTCCGGGGTGCAGAACCGGCCCTGCGCAGATGCAAGGCCGACCCCCCGGAAGTCGAAGAGGTCAAAGCCGGAATAGACGAGGAAGGAGATGTTGGAGGGCAACGCGGCTGCCGGTGCATACCACAGGGTGTCAGGCGGGTTTGCATCCTTGAGGGAGAACAGCCAGTCTACGTACCGGCGGGGATATGCAAGTGCCGTATGCCACCCGGCCAATAGAAGGCAGTCCCCGGAGGATGCAGATGACGGCACCTCCGGGTGGACCAGGGAGATCCCCTCATAGGGCTTCAGGTACCGCTCGGCAAAGGATCCGGGGGCAGAGAGCGGGATCGAGGAGTGCGGGTTTGCGGAGAGGCCAGGGAAGTACTCCTCCACATCAAGGACGGCAGGGAAGGAGATGGAGCGGTCACCCTCCCGCCACTCGCCGATGCGTGCCATTCCGTCGCGGCTCTTTACCTCACACAAAGGCATAGCGCTCCTCCATCCCGACAAGTTCTGAAGAGACCAGGCGTTGCCAATCCTCCTGGACAGAGATGGTAAACCTGGTCTTGGGGTTCGCGTCCATCAGTGCCCTGATCCCCTTCGATCCTGCACGCATCATCGCCTCATCCCATTCCGGGATCTCGCTTTGCCCGAGGGGAAATGTCTCAGCCAGGCCCGGGGGGTAGGGACCGAAGGGGGGTTTGTACAGGAACACGGTCCCCGCATCTCCGGGCACCCTTCCGTCCATGGCGATGTGGATGTGGGGGCCAGCAGCAAACCGCGGGATCATGCGGTGGTACCTCCGGACCTCGGTCCGGGTGCAGCTCTCAATCCCGCGGTAGAAGAACCTCCGCTTGGAGACCCGGTCCAGCGGGTCGAGAGAGGAGATATGCCGGAGGAGTTCGCGGTATCCGGAGAGGAGCGCGGGATGCCCCCTGCACCGGTCGTCCACCAGCTCCCAGAGGGTGCCATCGACGATCGCCTGCCGGATGCATGCGATCTCCGCCAGGCTCACGTACAGGTTGTGGAGCGCGAGGAGGCGTTCTTTTTGGGGGGAATTTTTTAGTTCTGATGCGGAATGCGTCCTGCAGACTTCGCACGGACAGGGAAGCTCCTCGAGATCTGCCAGGTGCATGCTCCCGCGCGGTGAGAGGTACCTGCCTTCCCGTGCGTACAGGGCATACGCGGCCGAGTCGAAGACGTCGCAGCCCATGGCGGTGGCCAGCGCGAACATCGCCGGATGGCCGGCACCGAAGAGGTGCACGCAGGAAGCGGGGGAGAGCCCCGCCTTTGCCGCCATCACCACCCTCACGAGATCAGTATACCGGTATGCCTCCATGAGGGGCACCACCGCACCGATGGGCGCAAACGAGATCTCCCGCTCCCTCATCGCCTCCCCGGCCCTCTTCCGGAGATCAGGGTAGATGCCTCCCTGAACCGGCCCTGCGAGGTGCCCTTTCCCCTCGATGGCCAGCCCCTCATCGATCCGGGAGAGGGTGCAGGAGAGATCTGCCCCTGCCTGCCCGTAGGGTGCGGTGGGGGGCGTGGCAATGTCAAGGGGTACGATGATGTCACTCCCGATCTCCTGCTGGAACCGGATGATATCGGCATTCGTGATCGAGAGATCCCCGTACACCGACTGCTGGAATGCGCCTGAATCGGTCATGATCAGGCCGTCGAACCCGAGGGTTTCATGGAGGCCACTCGAGAGCGCCAGGTCCCGGAACTCGCCACTCCTGTAGAAGATGTAGGCATTGGTGATCAGTGCCTCCACCCCCAGCCTGCACATCTCCGCAGGCGTGATGACCTGGATATGCGGGTTTATCACCGGGAGGAGGAGGGGGGTTTTTGCCGTCTTCTCCCCGATTTTCAGCTTCCCGCACCGTCCGGCAATATCCTTGTGCGTGCACTCAAAGAGGATGCTCATTGATCCCTCTCGGAAAAGACCTGCCCTTCAAATACCAAAACCTCGGTCCGCTCCTTTCTCCAGCACCCGGGGGGAAGACCTGCCTTCTGACAGGTATGGTCAAGAAACTCCTCTGCATCCCACCCGTACGCTGTTGCCACCTGGGGGAGGAGGAGCCCCCGGGCCATCCCTGACGCGACGATCAGGCCGTGGGTCCCGACCCTGACCTCGGAGGGACGCTTGTCCGGGGGGCAGGTAAGGGGGACCGGGAGGGTAAGTATCGTGACCTCGAGGTCGATCCCGTCCAGCTCTTCGGGACGGACCGGGAGGAAGCGCGGATCTTCGGTCGCCGCGGCAACGGCCGCATGCTGCAATGCCTGGCCAAGGGGCATCACAGGGGAGGGATAGCCGATGCACCCGCGAAGGTCGCCTGCCTCCTCGAGCGTCACAAAGACCCCCCTCGGTTCGAGAAAGACACCGGGGAGCGGCTCGGGACACCGTTCCGATCTGCCGCGATAGAGCTCTTCCAGGGCCGAACGGGCCAGAATTACCGCGATCCTCCCTTCTTCCTCCGTGAGGACAACCATCACATTAAGTATGATACCCACCGAATATATATGGAGAGGGAGAGGGCGGCCGACGGTGGCTTTTGCCGCTGAGGAAAGTCCCCCCACCATCCGGATACGCAGCTGCACGCAAGTGCAGGTGGCGAGAGTCACGGCAATGACACAGAAACGACACGGCCTGCCGACAGTGATGATGCGAACGATCGCTGAACGCAGCGGTAGGATTCGATGAAACGGTGAATCCCTGCGGGTGCAAGCCAGAAAAGGACTGATGGATCGTCCGGAATCCGTCCAGGTTTGGCGCTTAGCTGAATGCTGCCCAGAACAGAAGGGGGCTTACTCCTCCCACTCGTGGTCATGTCTATTTTATTGCATAAATTCATTAATTCTTATCACCATCAGTAATATATGCATATCCCCACCCCGTCCGAGATCCGGGCAAAACGGATCATGCTCGGCCTGAAACAAGCGGAAGTGGCGAATGAGGCATCCATCAGCCAGTCCATGATCGCACGGATCGAAGCGGGAACCGTGGACCCTCGCGTGAGCACCTTAAATAAGATACTCGATATCCTGCAGCGGGCAGAGCGTTCCTCCACCATAGCCGCCGACCTGATGCACGCCCCGGTGGTCAGCGTCTCTCCCGAAGAATCGATCATCCACGCAGTTCGGATCATGGAGCAGAACGGGATCTCCCAGCTCCCCGTCCTGAAGGACGGGAGGCAGGTGGGATGCATCTCCGAATCCGCAGTGATCGGGGCCATGGAAGAAGGCAGGCTCGCAAAGACGCCTCATGATCCGGTCTCAAGTTACATGGAGGAGGGGTTTCCGACCGTCCCCCCTACCGAGGACGTGAATACCCTCGTCCATCTCCTGCACACGCACCATGCACTGCTGGTGGTGGAATGGGGGAAGGTGATCGGGGTGATCACCAAACACGACCTGATCTCCCTGATCCGCTGACGCCGATCAGAGAAGGGATACGAGATCTCTCAGGACTTTCGCCGGGTCTTCTGCCTTTACCACGCTGGATGCGAGCAGCACGCCCTCGCAGCCGAGGTCGACGGCGGTCTTCACGCACTTTCCCGAGTGGATCCCTGCCCCTGCGAGCACCCGGACCGAGGGGCTGATACGCTGTGCGGCGGCGACCGACCGCGTGATGATATCCGGATCCGCCTCTGAGACAGAGACGCTTCCCCCGATCAGTTCCGGCGGTTCTATGGCGATATAATCAGGTTCGAACGCAGCGGCCGCGGCGCTGGTGGCATCATTGTTTGTGCAGACCACGGTCTCAAGACCGCTCTCGCGTGAACGTGCCACGCTGGCCTGCACGTCCGCAAGGGTCAGGCGGCGCTCAGAATGGTTGATGAGGGTTCCCCTGGCGCCTGCCTGGCGGACCGACTCCGCGAGGATGTGGCCTGTATAGGAACCGGGAGAGATCCCGTCCACGTGCTGTGCATAGACGGGGATCCCGAAGTGGTGGCTGAGCGGGTGGAGGTCCATGAAATTCGGCGCCACCCCGATGGTAACCCCGCTCTCTTCCGAGACTTCTTCGGATGCCTCCGCGATCCGGTGTGCACGCTGCCCGTACCCTTCCCGGTAGGCCTTGAGGTTGACGATGATCAGTACCATAGGATCAAATCGGAGATGAGGCTCGAGAAGAGAAAGCAGTTACGATAAAAATTGAAAGAATGGCCGAGATTATTTCCCACCCTTCTTGATCTTCATCACGTCGCCGAGGGTCGTGGTGATCCTGCCGGCGCCCTTCGATTCCACATCACCGCTCGAACGCTCAAGAAGAGAGATATCGAGCGCCTCCTCGAGCTTCTTGCGCACCTCGTCCTCAGGAATGAGGTCCCCCTTCTCGATCTTCTTGATGAGGACCTCCCGCTCCTTGATCTCGTGCGCGAGCTCCTTCTGGCCCAACCCCTTTTCCATCCTCGCCTTCCTGATCCGGATGTAGTAGTCATCGGCGATTTCGCCTTCCATCAGGTCAAATACGTCACGCGTCCGCCGACGCGGTGCAGAGGGCGGTGGAGCGGGCCCTCGTCTTGAAGGGGCGCCGGGGACCGTTCCTGCACGTGGCCGGTTGACTTCGGTCCCGTATCGTACGCACTGGGCGCAGACCCGGAGCTCGGCTCCCTCAATATGGACGATCTTCGGAGGACCGCGAATTTTTGCGCCGCAAAGTTCACATTGCATAGGAAATCGCAAACATCTTTATAGTCATCTTACCCTATATAGTTATTTGAGGATAAATATGGGTGAACAACCCAGGAATGTTCCCGATCCTTCAAATGAAGAGGATATTGCCTCCTACATGCTCGAGAGAATCTCATCCCTCGAGACACGAAACATGGAGCTCCGGGAACAGGTTCGCCAGCTCGAATCCGAGAAGCGCTATGTCGAGACCCAGAAGATCCGGTACGAGCGTGAGATCCGCAAGCTGAAGAGCGAGATCGAGCAGCTCCGCAGCCCGCCGCTCGTCATCGGAGTGGTCACGGATGTGGTCGATACCGACCGGGTGATCGTCCGGAGCAGCGCGGGGCCGCGGTTCCTGGTCAGGACCTCCAACTTCATCGAGCCTGATGCACTCAAGCCGGGGATCAGGGTCTCTCTCAACCAGCAGTCGCTGGCCATCGTGGAGATCCTCCCGCAGCTCTTCGATGCCCAGATCTACGGAATGGAACTGGTGGAGGCTCCCAAGGAGACCTATTCAGAGATTGGCGGGCTGGAAGACCAGATCATCGAGATCAGGGAGGCAGTGGAACTCCCGCTCAAGAAACCCGACCTCTTCAAGGCGGTCGGGATCGACCCCCCGAAGGGGGTGCTCCTCCACGGTCCGCCGGGGACCGGCAAGACCCTTCTTGCCCGGGCGGTGGCCCACGAGACCAATGCCACCTTCCTGCGGGTGGTGGGGTCAGAACTGGTACAGAAATATATCGGCGAAGGGGCACGGCTGGTGAGGGAGCTCTTTGACCTTGCGAGGGAGAAGGCGCCCTCCATCATATTCATCGACGAGATCGACGCCATCGGGGCACACCGTTCAGAGAGCACGACCTCGGGTGACCGCGAGGTACAGCGGACACTGATGCAGCTCCTTGCCGGAATGGACGGGTTTGAGATGCGGGGAGAGGTGAAGATCGTGGGGGCGACCAACCGGATCGATATCCTTGACCAGGCATTGCTCAGGCCGGGACGGTTTGACCGCATCATCGAGATACCGCTTCCCGACTTCGAGGGGAGACTCGCCATCCTGAAGATCCATACAAAGGCCATGAACCTTGCCGAAAATGTCAACCTGATGGAAATCTCCGCACTCACCGAAGGCAAGAACGGGGCCGACCTGAAGGTCATCTGCACGGAAGCCGGGATGTTCGCCATCCGTGCAGACCGCGATACGGTTACGCACGAACACTTCGTCAAGGCGATCGACAAGGTCACACTGGACTTCCAGCGCCACCATCTCGGACCCTCCTACGGTGCCATGTTCGCCTGAGCTTCCAAAAACTCGGTCTCGCTGCACCAGACTTCCAGGATCGCACCGTCACCGGGGAGGAGGTGCAGGTACCCCTTCTTCTCTTTTCCTGGCTCCATCCAGACACAGACTGTCTCCCCCCCGAGGGATAGGAGCCTGCGGTAGGGCCATGGCCGGGCCAGCGACTCGTCCCGGTGATAGATCTCGAGGGCCAGATCGTGGGTGCAGTACAGGTCATCCCCGATCTCAAAGAGCACCTCCTGCACGTACCGCCTGATATACCACCGCAGTTCAGAGACGAGAGAGAGGGTGCTCCCGAGGCTCGCGCTGGTCACGCTGACGCCATGCGGGACCCTCTCGGGAGGGTAGAATTTCAGAATATTTCTGCTCGTTTCCGACGCCAAAAGAAGGGAGTACAGGTCACTGCCTGGTTTCTGGATCAGCAGGAGATTCATCTACAGGAACATTCTGTCGTCCTGGCTGATTTTATGCCTTACCTTTTGGAGCGCGTCGCTAAAGTCCTGTGGTGAGACCGACTCGGCTTCTCTCCGGACCGCGATCATCCCTGCCTCCCTGCAGATGGCCTGCAGGTCGGCGCCGGTGCAGTGTTCGGTGGCCTGGGCCATCCGGAAGAGGTCGACTCCCGAAAGGTGCATCCGGGAGCTATGGATCTTCAGGATCTCGAGCCGGGCTTTTTCGTCCGGGAGCGGGATCTCAAGGATCCGGTCGAATCTGCCAGGCCTGAGGAGCGCCGGGTCGAGCATGTCCACGCGGTTCGTGGCGGCCATGATCCGGACGTCTCCACGGTTGTCAAACCCGTCCATCTCGGCGAGGAGCTGCATGAGCGTGCGCTGCACCTCCGCGCTCCCTGAGGTGCCGTCCTGCGTACGCATGCTGCCGATGGCATCGATCTCGTCGATGAAGACGATTGAGGGTGCCCGCTCCCGCGCGAGGGTGAAAAGTTCGCGCACCAGCTGCGCCCCCTCACCGATGAACTTATGCACGAGCTCGGATCCCGACATCCGGATGAAGGTGGCCCTCGCATTATGGGCGACTGCTTTTGCAATGAGCGTCTTGCCGGTGCCCGGGGCGCCGTGGAGGAGGATCCCCTTGGGCGGCTCGACCCCGATACGCTGGAATATCTCCGGTTTTGTGAGAGGGTACTCCACCGACTCCCTGACCTCCTCGATCTCCTGCCGGAGCCCCCCGATCTGGTTGAACGTGATATCCGGCGATTCGTCCAGCTCCATGACCCGGACCCTCGAGTCGTAGATATTGCCGATGATCCGGACGATCGAGAGGGCATTGTTCACCGCGACCTTCATCCCGGGTCTCAGCATGCCGTGGAGTTCGTCGATGGTATGGGAGATGTATTCCTGGTTGTTTCCCTGCTGGCGCAGGTAGACTTCCCCGCTTTCGAGGACATCCATCACCACGGCTACGAAGAGCGGGGGCCGTTTGAGCTGACTGTTTTCCCTTTTCAGCTGGCCGATCTCCTTGTTCTGGAGGTCGATCTTCATCTTGAGATCGGAGACCTGGGCCCTGAGCTCTGCCACCTGGATCTTCGTGATATCAGATTCTGTGCTGGTCTGCTCGATGATGGAATCGTCCATGACAATATATACATGGTTTTTACTACATTTATTTCGTATGGATGTGATAATCCGGGGAAGGAGCATTTCAAAGGGGGTTGCGTCAGGAACACTTCTGGTCGGACGCGATCCCATCTCCTTTCTCTCCGGCGTGGACCCTGAGACGGGGCTGGTGGTCGAGGAGGGGAATGCGCTGTGCGGCGAATCGGTTGCAGGGAAGATCCTTGCATTCCCCTTCGGAAAGGGTTCCACGGTGGGTTCGTACGTCATCTATGCGCTCAAGCGCAACGAATGCGCCCCGCTCGCGATCATCAACGAGGAGGCTGAGCCCATCATCGCGGTGGGGGCGATCATCTCCGGGATACCGGCAATCGACCGTCTCGAGATCCCGCTTGCCCGCCTGAGGACCGGCATGCAGGTAACCGTGGACGGGACCGCCGGTTCGCTCGGTGTCGATGAAGGGGATATTGGATGAAACGCGGCGCGGTTTCGTTCACTTCGGCGGTCATCATCGGATTTGTGGTCATGCTCATTCTCGCGGGAGCGCTCCCGGTGGCAGGACCCCTCATCGGCGGGTTCGTTGCAGGGCTGCTGGCAGGCG
>JAVVFN010000041.1:0-10366 GCA_032250645.1 Methanomicrobiaceae archaeon
ACCATGACCTGGGGATACCATATCGTGCTGTATATCGCGGCGACGACCTTCCCGGGTGGGAGGAGGGGTACATCTTCGGCACCTGGTCGAGATCATTCGGATCACCTAACGGAACCCTGCTTGTCGCCACCCCGCCGAGCGGGGTAGACCTGGAAATGATAGGGGAAGATGCCTCCCAACTGACCCCGTCCCAGAACCGGATGTGGGAGACCCACGAGATCCAGGTGATGAACAATGAAAACAACAGGATCAACGCCTTTGTCCGTGCCCTGAACGAAGACCCGGTCACACACGAGGTCTACCTCCTGATCAACCGGAATACCGGGCCAGGGAGCGACCCTCAGGAGAGCGGACAGGTCTGGAGGCTGGTGCCGTCCAATACCCCGGGACTGGTGGACACGGACACCGCCGAACCAATGCCCCCCTCAGGGGGCGGCGAGTCTTCTTCCGGTGGAGGATATTAACCAGCCAATAATCCACTATTTTGTTTTGACCCAATTCAGAAAGACGATGTGGATCCCGGGTGGTTATCACTCCGGGCGATCGGCCGGTCTATCGCGGGTCACGTCCAGCTGGACGGGTTGATCTACGTACCGCACGAGCCACTGCGACCATCGCTGGGCCCGCTCCTCTCCCTCCCGGCAATAGAACTTGTTCTGAAGCCCGATATCCGCGGCTACCGGACATTCTGGACACCTGCACTCTCGCTCTTCACGGATGCAGACAAAGCTCTTCCCCATCGCACAGAAAAGGGATTCGTCTCGCTCCTTCGCGCATTCGGTGTAGGTCGGGCAGGTCGGGCAGATGCACATGCTTTTCTTCTGTTCGATGAGGGCTGTGGCACGCTCGGGCGTCATCTGGGACGCCATGTACATGGAATTCATGAACGTATCCATGGAAATCACCACCCCCCCCTTCGATCCTTCTCATACTTTATCTTTACCCCGGGATAGGTCAGGGACCATCCATTTTTTAAAAAAGCCCTTTTTCGCGGATATAATAACATAAAATCCGGATGGCACGTTCTGTCCGTTACGTTCGAGTCTTGTACCGGCCTGTCATCTCCATTCTCGGATACGCTCTGCCAGAGGACAACTCCTCCACCAGCAGAGCCCGATACTCACCACCAGGAGGATAAGCACGATGGCGACGATCCCCTCCACCTGGAGAAGTGTCCCGATGAACTCGCTCCCCGGGAGATTGCGAAGTTGAGAGTAATCGACGCCGGACCCCAGCCGTGCAGCAGTGGTCACGAGGAGGACCGCAGGGATGATAAATTTGCAGAGCGGGTGGATGACCCGTGCGAGACCGTTGCCGATCTCCCCGATGAGTAGATTCCTTGACGGGGAGAGGAACCAGGTGAAGATGATCGCGAGCATGAGGGCGGAAATGGGGAGGCCCAGGGTCCCCACGGTCTCGTCCAGGAAATCGAGTACCCTGATCCCGACAATTGTGAGGTCCAGTGCACTGTAGGAGAGGGCGGAGGGAATGCCGATGATGAGAACGGCAGCGGTGAGGATGATAACGGCTCTCTTTCGTGACCAGAGGAGTGATTCGCGCAACGCGGCCACGTTCACTTCCAGCATGGAGATAGCAGAGGTGAGAGCGGCGAAGAAGAGGACGAGAAAGAAGGCTGCCGCAATCGCCAGGCCGCCTGGCATCACGGCAAATGCCCTCGGGAGGGTGGTGAATGCGAGTTCTGCACCGGCGGCCGGGGCGAGCCCGAAGGAGAAGACGATGGGGAAGATGACGAGCCCGGAGAGGAGGGCGACCCCCACATCAACGACGGTGATCACCAGAGACGAGACCGGGACGCCCTGCTCATGGCCGATGTAGGCCCCGTACGTCAGCAGGATTCCCATCCCCACTGAGAGGGAGAAGAAGGCCTGGCCAAAGGCCGCACTCCACAGGAGCGGGTCCCCAAGGACTGAGAAATCGGGGGTGAAGAGGAAGTCGAGCCCCTCCGAGAAACCCGGCAGCGTGGATCCGTACAGGGCCAGGATGAGGAGCGTCCCCACCGAGACCGGGATCAGGTAGGTGGATATGCGTTCGATTCCCCTCTTTACCCCTCCTGATACCACAAGGCCGGTCAACAGGGCAGTCACCGCGAAGAGGAACACCGGCAGCCACCCTGCAGTAAAATCGGAGAAGAGAATGAGTTCGCCGGAAAGGGAGAAGAAGAAGTAGCCAAGGGTCCACCCGGCAATGACCAGGTAGTAGGAGAGGATCAGGAAGATTATGCCGCATACCAGCCAGCCGAAGATGCGGAACTGGTACCGCACCGAACGGAAGGCACTGACCACCGTGCCGTGGAAGTGACGTCCAAGGGAGAGCTCGAAGATCATCAGAGGGAGGGCACAGAGAAAGACCGCGATCAGGTAGGGGATCAGGTAGGCCCCGCCGCCGTTCTCGCCCAGGACCGCCGAGAACCTCCAGATATTCCCAATACCCACCGCAGAACCGACGGCCGCGAGGATGAACCCTGTACGTGAAGACCACTGTTCCATGTGATTCCCCGATGCTTGATACATCCTGATCGGGTCTACTAAAAGATATCTGTCAGGGGATGGAGCAGTTAACTAAAATAAAAAGGAGGCAGTGATTGAGGTTCACGATTCTAGACAGGATAGAACCTGACCTTGACCAGCTTGTTCCCGCCGTTCACGATCTGCCAGAAGTATCCGCCGTCGTAACCCTCACCATAAAGTTCGTCCAGGTACTCGAAGACCCACGCTGACGATGACTCATAGAATTCGCCTCCCTCTTCAAATAAACCATATTTATCTTGCGCAGGAAGGACGTAGAACATCTCGGTGATATTGTCCCATTCGGTCTTTTTGGTCACATGGATATCGCCAAGTTCGAAGTAGTACTCGGTGTTGCCGCTCTCATCAGTATAGTCATAATAGAGCCAGCCACTGATATCCGTGAAACCGCCCGGTTTTGCCCTTGCAACAGCAAATACCTTGTAACGGCCTCTTGGCAGCTGGAGCGCACAGACTCCATCGTAGCAATTTGCATCGATAACCGCCCACTCGTCTCCCTGTGAGATGTATAGCTGCACGCCCGGCAATACATACGCTTCGCAGAGGCCATCGCCGTCGGTGTCAGGATTGAGCAGCGATCCGTCTTTATCATACAGGCAGGTGCCTTCATCCACTGAGATGATATCCGTGGGTGTGGTGTACGGCAGGAACATCGTGTGCCGGTCTGTGCTGTTCGCGTTCCAGTCTTCCTTGTAATTCTCCTTGAAATGAAGGTTCAGGTTGTAGTGTTCGCCTGTCACATCAATTCCTTTCGGAGCTGCACTCACAGCCGTAACCGACAGCCCGGCTGCGATGAGCAGTACCATTCCCAATATGAACATTCTTCTCATAAAACAATCCCCTCCCCAGGGGGAATAAGCGTACTTTTCTCGTATTAATACTTATATTTAACTGAAATATTGAAGTCTAAAAGATGTTATTTTAACCACTGATTATTATCTCTATAGGTTAACAAATTAAACAATATTGGGCCGTCAAATCAAGGAATGGCCCGTGGGCTGTATCAATGAATTTTCCGTGAATTGCAAAGCAGATCTCCAGAGGCTCCCCGGCACGATTGATTTCCGATCTCGCTGAATCGGGCCTGTGAGTCACCTTTATATATATGGAAGCAAAACTTTAAATATAGCCGCGGACGTCTGGATTCCCGGAACACCTGTTTTCAGCCCACAATTTGCTGAATAAAAGCAGGCTTATTGGGACGATAGAATTAAACCGGGGGGGCCTCAATGAACAGGAGTTACCGTTTTCACATCATAGTGATCATTGCCGTTATTGCACTGATCGCCTTTTGCCAGCCAGGATTGGCAGTCGAATTGCACACAAAAGGGATCAACATCGATGAATATTCCGAATACAACCTGACCGATTTTCAAGTCGGGATCAGGCTGAATGCAACAAATTTCGATTTTTCACTTGCCCAGCCTGACGGCTCCGACGTCCGGTTCACCGATGAAAACGGGCAGGCATTGCCCTTCTGGATCGAAGAGTGGGACCCAATTGCCAGTTCCGCTCTCATCTGGGTGAAGGTGCCATCCATCCCCCCGATCAGCACCACGATCATCACCCTGCAGTATGGCGATGGCCTGACAGTATCATCGGCGAGCGGGGAGGCGACATTCCTGTTCTTCGACGACTTTGATGACGCAGAACTGGATTTCGAGGTAAAATGGTCCTCAGAACCATATCCTCCTGATTTCCCCCTTTCCACCGCTTCCTCCTCGGTCACGGTCTCCGGCGGGGAGATCCACACCCGGCAGAACTTCTCGCCCGGCGTCGCAGTCCATGGATACGGGTCGCTGGACGCCCCGAT
Source organism: Methanomicrobiaceae archaeon (assembly GCA_032250645.1). Taxonomy (GTDB): domain Archaea; phylum Halobacteriota; class Methanomicrobia; order Methanomicrobiales; family Methanomicrobiaceae; genus JAVVFN01. The sequence goes on from JAVVFN010000041.1 coordinate 4,360, forward strand.
CGGGCCCGCCTATTTCGGGTTGGCGAATGCGACGGGTGCGATCCAGCTCTTCGCGGACGATACCAATGTGAGTGTCGGAAATGTGCAGGGACGTGCCTGGTACATCGAACCCTCTACGCTGGTGACCATGGAGGCCCCCGAGAATCCTGACCCGAAGAGGTGGAGTGTGATGTGGCCCTTCTCCTCGCGTGTCGGGTTCCAGGTGGACGAGGGATTGGTGAGTGAAATCGTTGATACCAGCACAATTCCCCCTGGCCCGATCCCCGTCTCGATCTCGACAGAATACACATCCAGCACCGCGAAGTTTGACTGGGTCTTTGTGAAAAAGCACGTCTACACCGAACCGACGGTCTATGTCAGCTCGGCAGTCGCAGAATTTTCCGCCGACCGGACCTACGGCCCGGTGAATATGACCGTGCAGTTCACCGATCCGTACAACGGCTTGACCATCCCGCACCGGTGGGACTTCGGGGACGGCACCAATGCGACCGTCCAGTCCCCGGCACACACCTACACCGCCCCGGGTACCTATAACGTCACCCTCCGGGTGGAGACCGATCCCCTGAATGCGGCATCGTTGACGAAATACGCCTACATCACCGTGCATGAGGGAAATCTTGCCCCCGAACCGGTAGAGGATTCGTACATGACCGACCCGGAGATGATGCTTGCGATCAATACTCCAGGCGTTCTTGGAAACGATGCTGATATTGATGAGGATATGCTCACTGCGTATCTCGTCACCGGGCCCGCCAACGGGACGCTCGACCTCTATCCGAACGGTTCGTTTGTATATGTGCCCGAGAGCGGGTTTATCGGGACCGATTCGTTCACCTACGTGGCAAATGACGGTGCCCTGAACTCAAGTCCCGCCGCCGTCAACATTATCGTCGAACCTCTCCCCCCGGTAGGAGGGGATACGGGGTGGTTCATCGTCCACTGCAACGTGAACGGGGCCTCGGTCTACTTCACCGATGTTGGTAATGCTACCTCTTACGAGGGAGCGATCGAGAACGGAACGCTCCTGGTCGAGGTCTATACCACCGCCACCCCCCTTCAAAGCTACACCGTGACCAAGGAAGGCTACACCAGCTATTCGGCCAACATCACCAACTATCCGCCAAAGGACGGGTCGGTCGACCTGTATGCAAAGATATACTCGGCCTATTATTTATTGAACTTTAGCCTGAGCGACGTCTCTATCAATGAAGATGGGGGGCAGTACGTAGAGATCTGGCCCAGTGATATTGGTACTGTTACCTGGTCGGGAGACGATGCAATTGTGTCCGGACGGTCGTCCAGCATCCCGCAGATCACCTATCACCTCATAGACGCGATCGAAGGGGACGGGATCATTTTTGGGTTGCTTGCAGGGGCAGACCTCACCACGCGGGAATTTGGGGCATGGCTTCCCTCGTTCGGCCAGGTATACCCGTTCCTTGCGATCAACCTTTCCGCAATCCCGATCTCCGGCCAGCTCGGCATCGGGATTCTGGAAGGTTCCGAGAGTAATGAATCCCCTGCATTCTACGAGTATTTCAGCTCATCCGGCTACCTCCTTGAATCCCTCGCCTATATCCTCGAGGTCGAGCCCCTCTATCCTGAAGGGTATAACAATGAGGGAGAGATCTTCTTCACCATGGCCCGATCATGGGCTGATGCCTACGGGTCGGACCATATCCGGGTGCTCCGCAGGGACAGTGAGGGCATCATCACCATGCTCGAGACCGAGGTGGTAAGCGAGACCGAGGTCGGCCTGTTAGTCAGGGCTTACAGCCCGGACGGTTTCTCGTCGTTCGCGCTCGTCGCGGTGGAGGAGAAGGCGACCCCGACCCCCACGCCGACCGAACGACGCCACCGGGACGACCCCGATCCGACACCACGCCCACCAGAACCAACACCACAACCCCCTGAACCGACCCCGTCTCCCCCGGAGCCCACCCCGCCCGTGATCGAGCCCGAGATCCTCCCCGAACCGATCCCGGACGTTCCCGAGGTGCTCCCGGTGGATCCGGTGGATGCCTACTTCACCGGGCTCCAGTCAGCCGTCCAGGTCGCGATGGCCACCCATTATGATACCAACCCCATCACAGCCGCGATACCTGATGAGATCAGCCCGTTTGCCGCGGTGGCGACCGGGATCGGCATTGCGGGCCTCGGGGCGGCATTTGCCGGCTCATCGATGGTCGGCGCGTCCGGGGGCGAGACCGCGAGCATCGCCTCCGGCAGCCTTACCCGGGGGTCATCGGGACTGGGGCGGGCCACGTCCTCGTTCTCCCGGTTCATGCGCCTCGACAAGCTCTGGGACTTCATCCGGAGGGTGATCGGCTACCAGGTCCTCGGCTACATTGGCTCAAAGGAGATCCAGATGAGGAAGATCGCGCCGAACCAGCAGACCCCGACGTTCCTGGGCCTCTCTTCCCGCGAAGGTGCGGTGATCCTGGCGAGCATGGCCCTCTTCTTCTTTGCCTTCGCGTTTGCCGGGCGCGTGGAACTGAACTGGCTCAAGGTCGGCCTCTTCATCCTGATGAGCGGCGTCGCGGTGCTCGGGCACGAGCTGGTCACCGATATCGTGGCCAGGCGCAATGCGTGCGATGCGGAATTCAAGTTCTGGGGCCTCGGGACGCTGATCATGTTTGTAAATGCGGGTATATTCGGGATCGCATTCGGCAAGCCCTCGCGCACGCTGGTGGCCGGTACAAACAAGCTCGCTCCAAGGGATCAGGGGATGTTGCTCCTGCTCGGGCCCCTTGTCAACATTATCTTCGCGCTCGGCTCACTCCTCCTTATCCCATTCGGGGGGATCCTTGCGATGGCCGGAGCCATAGGCTTCCCCCTGAACATGATGGTGAGCGTCTACACGCTCGTCCCCGTCCACCCGCTGAAGGGCAGGGGGATCTTCGAGTGGAACAGGATGGTCTGGGCGGCATTCTTCATCCCGCTCGTAGTCATCTTCATCACGGTCTACTTAATCTCATAATTTTTTAGCGGGAGAGAGCCAGGCAGTCCTGATCACGCCCTGCGGACAGATGTCCGCACAGTTTGCACAAAGGATGCATTCTGCATTTTCCATCGAGTCATCCCGGACCATCCGGTTGACATCAAGGCTCATGGGGCAGGCATTCGAGCATGCGGTGCAGTCGGTGCAGAGATCCGGATCTGCCGAGAGGTGGAGCGCCGGCCAGCCGAAGAGGTTGCGGATCTTTCTCCCGAGGATCATGATCACCGCGATGGGGCAGAAGTAGTGGCAGAAGCCACGCCTTCCGGCAACCAGGGCAAAAAGGGAGATGAACAGGATCTGGGCGTAGAAGATGGCATATGTCCCCTCCTTCGCGATCGAGATCCCATGATCGGTTGAATATAAGAGATCGATAGATGAGATCCCCCCGGCAGTAAATACGGCAAGGATGAGGGGGACGAATACCCCCAGAAAGACCAGGTATTTAAACCAGTCCAGTCGCCCGCCGCGGACGCTCCGTCCGTTTAAACGGGAATAGATCTCCTGCAGGCCTCCTGCAGGGCAGAGGTATCCGCACCACGACCGTCCGACAAAGAGTGCGCCGACAAACAGGAGCGAGAAGACGATCATGCCCCCGGTCGCGATCCCCTGCGAAGCCCCTTCATGGACGATCGGGCACGAGATATAGATGAACGTCACCGGCATCAGGATAAATGAGAAGATCAGCAGCGCGTTACGTACCCTCTGGCGCATTGCCGGCGGTTTCTTGCGTTTCTGGACCATAATTTAATCCTCCATGAGAGCATGACGACGTGATTTCCCTGCCTTTGGTAAAGTATCTCGGAGAAAGAAGATAATAAAGCGCCCTTTTTTTACGATCCAGCCTCTTTACAGCACGCCGCATTCCTCGAGGAAGCGGAGCGACCGGATCTTCTCGGCGGTCTCTTCAGAGACTTCTGAAGCGATATGGCCGAGGATGGTCTCGAGGTCCTCCTCCGGAAGGCAGCCCAGGCTCTCGCCGCCCGAGAGGATCTGGTCTGAAAGATAGGCCCACTCCTCGGGCGTAAGACGCGAGACCCGGTCTGAAAAGTCCTCTTCGTCGGCCGAGAAATGGTTGGAGACCGGCGGGAGGATGGAATGGAACTCGTGCCCGGATCCCGGGCAGAGGTTCTCTTCGTATTCTGGAGCGAGTTTCTTCAGGATCTGGTAATCTTTTTCATCGAGGGTACGTGCCATGCGCCACCTTGTAGATCTCGATACAATTGTAATTCTTAGAGTAAATCAGTTTTGAAATTCAACTTCGCCTGCAGAAACTCTGTTGGATTGCGAATGGATTGTGCCCCGGGAATACGAAGCCCATATACCCATCAGCCCGAGAACGAAGAAGAGAATAAATATCACCGTGACGCTCAGCTGCAGTTCCGGATACAGCTTCGGAGTGATCGGCCTGGATCCGATGATGATCGAAAAGACCATCATGGCAAGTGCCATGCTGACCATCTGGCCGATTGCTCTCATGGTGGAGACCATGGCTGATGCCACACCGAGATGGCGAACCTCCACCGCGCTCATGATGGCATTCGTGTTCGGGGATGAGAAGAGGCCGTATCCAAACCCGAGGATGATCAACCCCGCGATGATGAGGAGTAGCGGTATCGTTGGGGAGACAAAGGCCATCATCCCGAGTCCAGCAGTAGTAGCGGCCATCCCGGCGGTTGCGAGTATCCGGGGTTCGATACTGTCCGAGAGATGGCCTGAGAGGGGGGAGACCGCCATCTGCACCAGCGGCATGGTGACCAGGATGATGCCGGCGGTCTGGGGATCAAAACCGCGGTTGAACTGCAGGTAGAGACTCATCAGAAACCCGACCGCAAACACGATCGAATAGTTGATCATGGCAGCGATATTGGAAAAGAGGAATGCCGTATTGTCCCGGAAAAGCGAGAGGTCCAGCATGGGATCGGGATGCCGCCGCTCCCACCGGACAAATCCAAACAGGAAGACCGCCCCGAACAACATCCACAGGATCCCCCCCGGTGTCGGCAGGAGGGTGAGCCCGTATAATGCCCCGATGAGCATTAAAGAATACAGGACTGCTCCTGCAAGGTCAAACCTGTGCTTCCCGCCTTCCACCCATTCCCCGTGGATGGTGGCAAGGGTGGAGACGAGCACCACAATCCCGATCGGCACGTTCAGCAGGAAGATGCTCGGCCATCCGAAATGCTGCGTCAGGATGCCCCCCAGAAACGGGCCGATGGAGAGGCCGGCATAGACCGTAGCCGTGATGATCCCGATGGCCCGCCCTCGCTCCCCGGGTGGGAAGACCGCGGTAACGATGGCGATGGATGTGGCAAAGACCATCGACCCCCCGAGGCCCTGGACAACCCGGGCGATAATGATGGCGTAGCCTGCCCAGGAAAAAGCGGCAAAGAGTGATCCCGCGGTGAATAAGATGTTACCCAGGATAAAGAGGCGTTTTCGCCCGTAGATATCGGCAAGTTTCCCGAACGGGATAATGCACACCGCGGCGGTGAGCAGGTAGGCCGAGGTGACCCAGCCGAGGCTCACGGCATCGAGGTTGAAGTCTGACCCGATGGCCGGAAGGGCGACCGCGAGCGAGGATACGGTGTAGGGTACAAGAAACGAGGCGAGGGAGGTGACAAGAAGGAGGATTCTCTTATCGAGCGGAGCCGTCACGTGGTGAAGAATTTCGCATATGGGGAGATGAGGTTATTCCCGCACCTGTTCCACCTGTTCAGCCCTTCAAGGGAAATGACCGAAGTATCAATGGGAATGGCCCGCGCCGTGCCCTCCTTCTCTCACGTACTGGTAGAGGTGGTGTGCATAGACCACTGAGCCGATGAAGGCCTGCACGAAGGCGCGACCCGCGGCAACGTCGTCCGGGCCATACTCCTTTTGCGCGATCGCGTGATGGAACCGGTGCTCGAGGTCCTCCCTCACCACGTCCAGCAGAAACGCGATCACTCCGGAGGGGTCTCCCGTCTCTATGGCCTTCTCGGCCCGAGGGACAACCGGCCCCTCGTCAAG
>JAVVFN010000042.1:0-10342 GCA_032250645.1 Methanomicrobiaceae archaeon
CGATAAAGTAACAGATCCACAGACCGTAGAATGCAGGGGACCTGACCATCTCTCCCCGGTTGCACTCGCAGGTCACGGGCACCCGCTCTCCCGGGACAGGAGGGTTCCAGCAGGCAGGGTTCCACCCCTTCGGAGGGAAAGAGAGCGGGAGAGCCAGGGGAACGGTGAGGAGGATGATCCCGATACCGAAGATGCGGAATGTTGCCATGACGCCGTAGGCGGCAATGAAGTATCCGGCAAGGTTTGCGGTGATGAATGCCGAGAACCCGACCCCGAACACGGTCAGTCCGACCGCGAGCCCCCTCCGGTCAGGGAACCAGCGGGCTGCAACGGCGACCGTTGCACCGTAAGCGAACCCGATCCCGATGCCTCCGATGATCCCGTACACAACGGAGAGCATGGCGATGGATGAGACGCCTGACGCAAACAGCCAGCCGAGGCCGGTCAGAATGCACCCGGCGATGGTGATCATCCGTGGCCCATGAGTCTCGACATATCGTCCGGTCAGGGCCATGGTGATCGCAAAGACAGCGAGGATTACCGAGTATGGCATCAACACATCATTCGCGGTGACGGGCTGGCCGAGAATGGAAAAATAATCAATAAGCGGATTGACGAACACGCTCCACGAGTAGACGGCCCCGAGGCAGAGGTTGATTATCAGGCCTGCGACAACGAGCACCCACCTCCCCCTCTCCGGGGCCATCCCAAGAAGCCAAGGTGCTTCTCCGGCGTGACTATTCTGCATGAAATCCTTTTCCCTGAGAATGCTCGCAGCTATTCCAGTCACTCATTTGCGATTGAAGGAATAAGGATTTGGATAAAAGATGTGTACAATCTGTGAACAAACTGTGAACCATCTGTGAACAATATCTTTATCATCACATCTGAAGATGCAACCCTTTTTGATGTCACCAATGTAGGTTAACGAGAGGTTGAGTCTGTCACGTCAGACGAGTAGAGGTAGTGAGTAAGGTGAGGAGGAACCGGCTGAAAGCAGACCGGGGCATGAGGTCATAGGGAGTCCATATTTATGTCAGGGTATGACCTTGCAAAAAGTAATTTATTGTCAGGTGATAACCCTACAAAAAATAAGTTGGCAAGTACAGACAGGTATATCTCTCAGGATTCAGCCAGGAATCTGCTCACATTTTAGCACAAATTCAAGGAATACACAATCCTTTCTCCAACCCCGATGATCCTTCCACAGATACCTCGTTCCGTAGATTGCAAAATAATGGGAGCAAATGCCGCTCTGCCCGGAGAGAATGCAAACAACTCCGTGTGATCAGTATTATCGTCCTTTAATGAAATGATAAGATGGGGAGACTATCATGAGGACATTGACGGCCGTCCTGTACAAGGAAGAGGATACGTACGTTGCGGAATGCCCGGAGGTTGGCACAGTAAGCCAGGGAAGGACCATCGAAGAGGCAGTGTCCAATCTGAAAGAAGCAACCGAGCTTTATCTGGAAGAATTCCCATTGGAGAGGGGGAAAAGGTCAATTATTACGACCTTTGAGGTGTCTGAAGGTGCCCGGGCTTAAACCGTGTTCCGGTGCAGCGGTAATTAAAATCCTCACCAAGGAATATGGCTTTGTGGTGAGTGGGCGATCCGGGAGCCATGTGCGTCTCTCGAAAGTAACCCCGGAAGGTAAAATTGGTACCGTCGTGCCGATGCACGAGGAACTGAAGATCGGCACTCTTCGCGAAATTTTGAAACTCGCGAAGATTCAGCCTGATGAGTTTAGCAAGCACCTGTAATTGAATCTCGTTTTATTGGAAATGAAGGACGAGATACCACCTACGCCGCCTCATTCTACAAGGACAGCGAGAACGAGGCCCACAGAGCGGCAAGGGGATCCGGACGGTAGAGGATCGGCGGGATACTGCTCCTGTGCCCTGGCAGTGCGATACCCGCTTCTCAGTGAACGGCCCGACCCAGCTGACTGCAAGACCTTCGGCCAGCCCCTGAACGAGGAGAGTATGAAGATCCGGCAAGAGCTCCTGGATGTCCTGAACGCAAAGATGCCTAATTGCTAACAGGAAGGCATCCCGGTTGTTCGGGGGATGCCTCCATCTCACAGGTGCCCCCGACGTGCACATGAAGGCTTGCAGAGTGCATTGTAAAAATATAATTGAAACGGAGAATATCAGACTTCAATATCGATCAGGATCATACATGAGGCTCCCACCTATCGAGTCTCATCAAAACAATTCAATCAACATCCCATATGTGAAATAGATCTAACATTTAGCCATTAAAATTATCATGCGCTCCGCTCCACGCGTCCACCCCTGCGCCGCGCACGCACCTCTAAAAAGGGTAGAGATGTGAACCTTTTGGCAGGAAAGCATATATACTTTGAAGAAAACAAATTGCGTGAAATATGGCCATAATAAGCCTGAAAACCTAATAGAACTGCAAATAGGCGTTTTTAAGCCGCTGGAGGGATTCGAACCCCCGACCTGCTGATTACGAATCAGCCGCTATACCACTAAGCCACAGCGGCAGAATGAAATGTGACTCTTTATAAATGATGCCGAATCGGTAAAAAACATTCCGAAGGGGAGATTAGGGACTTACTATCTCCACCAGTTCGATCTCGAATGTGAGGGTCTTTCCGGCAAGAGGGTGGTTCCCATCCAGAAGGACCGTATCGTTCTCCACCCCGGCGATGGTGAGGACGCGGGGTCCCGCACTCGTCTGCATGGTGACCCGGCTCCCGACTTCAAAGGAGAAATTCTCCGGGAACTGGTCCTTCGGCACCGCGATCACCAGGTCCTCGCGATAAGGACCGTAGGCCTCTTCGGGCGGGATGCGGACGGTCACCGACTCGCCAACGGCGAGGCCAAGGAGCGCCTCCTCAAACCCGGCGATGACCTCTCCGGCACCGGTGGTAAATTCGAAGGGCTCGCGGCCCCTTGAACTGTCAAAGACCGTGCCGTCATCGAGCGTGCCCATGTAATGGACCCGCACCGTATCACCCAGCGCCACTTCCCTTGCTTCTGCCGGGGCCTCCTCTGGACCGGTGCACCCGGCAATGAGCGCTCCGGTGAGGAGGACGATAAGCACCGCGATTATGGCTGGTCTAGACATAGCCCTGGATGGTGACATTTGAGCCCTCTTCATCTGCCTTGGAGGGGGCAGGCACGGTGATCTCCCCGAACTTTGCCTCGTAGTCCTGCACGCTCTTTGCGAGCACGGCGGCGAAGTTCTTGGCATGCCGCGGGGTGATGGAGACAATCGCCTTTGCCCTTGCCTGGTTGGTGCCGGCGATCTCGTGGAGGAAGACGAAAGAGAACTCGTCGTCCTTATAGGCGACCTGAATCCTGTTGCTGTAGACCGGATCGAGCGTCTGAGGCAGATTTATTGCGATTTCCCGTTTCTGCATATGAAAATGTTTAATGTCTGTCACAATAAGCCTTTGTTGACGTGCACGAATCGACTATCAGCGTCTCGGCCGTGGTCTCCTGCCACCGCTGCCCGGTGCGGTTCTTCCTGGAGCGGAGCATCCCGGGGGAAGAGTCGCACCGCTATACTCTCGCCAAGCAGATCTCCTACCACCTCGGGCGCCCGCTGGACCCCGCGCCCATCTGGGAAGAGATCCGGACCGTCTCGCCCGCCATCGATACCGAACTCGGGGGCGAGTTTATCGAGTGGGTGGAGAGGTGTGCGGAAGGATCGTTCCGAATGGCCTCCGAGCACGATGTGCCGGTAAAGTCCGCACGCCTGAGAGTCCATGGGGTGGTGGACAGGATCTTTGCCGAGGAACCCTTCTTCGCCATCGTCCGGTCGAGCCAGGCGCCTCCCGCGGGTATCTACACCGCAGACCGGATCCGGATCGCCTGCCTCTCGGCAGCCGTGGAGGAGACGCTCGGGCTCAAAGGCGCCGGCGGGTTGGTGGAGTACATCCCCTCAGGGGTGGCCCGCGTCTGCACCCCCCAGCCACGGGACCGGCGGGCGGCCCTCCGGGCAATCAGGGCGGCGCACCGGGTGGCGGCAGGGGAGATCCCGGACCGCCCCACGAACCCTCCGTGCGAGACCTGCCATCTCAGAGAGCTCTGCAATGCCGGGCCAAAAACGCTCGCAGGGCTCCTCTGATACCCGGGCAAACTTGATGTCGGGGGACCTCCAATAACGGGGGTGATGCGAGCCGCCCTCGCCATCCTCCTCATCCTCTCGCTCATCGGAAACCTCTACCTCCTTGCGACCTGCCCGGTGGGGCAGGAGCGGGGGGAGCCCCTCCAGCAGCAGCTCCAGGAGACAGAAGGAGCGCTCTCGGCATGCAATGCCCGGCTCGATATCTGCCTGCAGGAAGGAGCGGAAGAGGAGGTCGCAAATTCCCTCCTGGTCTCGGGGAGAAACGCCTCGGCCCTCGCTCCGGCAGTAATGCGGGTTCCCACAGGAGTCCCTCCCTTTGGGATGCTGCAGAAACGGGAGGAAGGGACCATGATGAAGATCTCGGTAGAGGCCGTCCCGGGCAGGGGGAGAGTCCTCGTCCAGACTACCCCGCTCATGGGCGTGGTATTCCAGGATGCAGCCAACACCGCGGTGAATGCAGCGGAACACAGGACCGGGAGATCTCTCCTTGGATATGATACCATCTTCAGCATCCATGCAGGGCAGGAGATTGCGGCCGTGGATGGGCCGAGCGCCGGGGCGCTCATGTCCCTGCTCGTGCTGAGCATCATCGAAGACGAAGAGATCAGGGGAAACGTGACCCTCACCGGGACGATCGATGAGACAGGAGACGTCGGTGCGGTCAGCGGGATCGTGGAGAAGGCAACGGCGGCAAGGGCGGCAGGCAAGGATCTCCTGCTCATCCCCCGGGAGAACCGGGAGCTCGTGGTGGCGACCGAGACGATCAGGGAGTATTACGGGTTCCAGCTCGTCGAACGCACAGGCCGCAGGGTGGACGCAAAAGAGTATATCGAGGAAGAGGTCGGGATCAGGGTCCGGTACGTCGATACCCTGGCAGATGTGAAGGACGCAATGATCGGCTAACTCCTGATCCGCCCGCCTGCGCCGGTGATCACCATCCGGAGCGTCTCGCGGAGATCCTTATCTGCAAGAGCGGCTTTTCGCGTGGGCGACTCCTCGAGGTACCGGGCCGGGTCAAGGATGAGAATGGGGGGATTGGTATCAAAGTCCTCCTCTGCCCCGCACCCCACGAGGGACCATGTACCGTCCTCCCACAGGGCGAGGCACTCGCTGTTCTCCAGCGCGTCCCAGAGGGCGTGGATGAGATCGGTGATCGATTCCGGCATAGCTCTCGGAGAGAGGTATCTCCTCCAATCCGGATAAAGATGTCCCGCAAAGGGATAAGTAGGAGCCCTGACAACCTCTTTTCCTGAACAATGAACGGTGAAGCCAGCGTCCCCGAGCTCGTGCGCATGATGGGATCACAGATCCAGTCCTTTGCCGAGTCCCTCGACCCTGTGGAGGTGGACCGGTTCCTGACAGAGATCTGCGCATCCCGGCGCATCTATGTGACGGGAATGGGCCGTTCGGGACTGGTCGCACGTGCATTCGCGATGCGGCTCATGCACGTCGGGCTTGAAGTCTTCGTGATCGGGGAGACGGTTACCCCCGCCCTGAAGAAGGGCGATACCCTCGTGATCTTCTCGGGGTCCGGGGAGACGAGGACCGTGGCCGAATTTGCAGAGGCGGCACAGCGCCTCGGAGGGCGGCTCTGCCTGGTGACCGCGGAGAGAAACTCGCGGATCGGCAGGATTGCCGACTGTATCGTGGAGATCGAGAGCCGGAGGGGGGAGGATGAGTCCACCCGGTTCGAGGTCCGCCAGATCACCGGGAAGCACAAGTCGCTCGCCCTCCCCTTCGCGCCGCTGGGAACCCTCTTTGAGACCGAAGCGCTCGTCTTTGCGGATGCGGTCATCTCGGCCATCATGATCCTGAAAGAATGCGAACCGGACGTCCTCGACCGGCGCCGTGCGAACATCGAGTGATCAGGCGCTCTCCAGCAGGGTCCTGGAGACGATATACTCCCCTTTTGCCTCGCGGGTGGTGCCCACGATCAGCCAGCGCTCTTTTCCGTGCTCCTCCAGCACCCCGCTCGCCTCGATGGTCTCTCCGGGTAAGGCCTGCCCGGCGTAGGTATGGGTGAAGGAGAGCACCCGGGAGACCTCCGGGTGGTCCACGAGGTAGACGGCAGGGCTGTCAAAGGCAAGATGCGCATCGGTTACCGTGGCCTCGAGGGAGGTCCGGAAGAGCACTTCTCCCTTCACCGGAGGGAGCGCATGGAGGTCTTCGTAGGGGCGGGTGTAGAGGAGGTCAAAGTAGGTGCCCCCGATCTCTCCCCTGTTCCATTTCCGCTTCTCATGGAGCATAAAGGTCTCAAACGAGATCTCCGGCACCCGCTTCGCGTAGACACGGCGCCACATCTCCTCCGAGAGTGGACTGATCTCCCCCTTCTCTATGGCTTCTTTCAGTCGTCTCTGGGCATGGAACCAGGCATCCCCATAGACTACCATATCGATATCAGACTCCTCCGCCTCCAGGCCGCAGAGGTATGAGCCGGTGCACCCGACCTCCCACGGCGGGACGTCGAAGACCTGCACCAGCCGGTGGACCCGGGGGTCCCGGCGCATGATCGACTCGATCTCCTTCTCGGGCTTGTATACCTTCGCGATCTCGGTGCGGGGGATACGGAGCACCGTATCGCAGTACCGGGGCTTGTGCTGGCGCATAAAAAAGAACCCCTCGCCAAAGTCGAACTTCCGGTACCGCTCGCCTTCAAGGTCGGTGCGGCCCCCCGCCGGGTCCGGGACATACCGGAGCACGCACCCCACCCTCTCCTCGTTGTCGTAGGTGGCGACCGCGTAGAGCCAGCCGTCCCGGTCTGCCACAAAATCACGGAGCCGTATCGGTTTCATGTTCTTTTTTGGCCTATGAACCGGGCCACATCCTCGGTGAGCCTGCCGGCCCGCAGTACCTGGCAGGTGGTAAGGTCGACCACAGTACTCGGGGTCCCCGGAAGTGTCCCCTCATCGATGAGCAGGTCGTAGACCACCGTCACCTCGTCAGGACGGGTGGGAGCGGTCTTCCCCGAGAGGTTGGCGCTGGTGGCGGTGATGGGGGCGTCGAAGGCTCCGATGACGGCAAGGGCGGTGGCATTGTCCGGGATCCGGATCCCGATCTGACCCGCACCGCCGGAGAGGGTGGAGGGCAGGCAGGACTTGGCCGGGAGGACGACGGTGACCGGTCCGGGGAGGAACCTTTCAATGAACGCCTCCTGCCATTCCTCCACCAGCGCGATCGCGTGGAGCATCTCGGTATCGCAGACCGCGACGGACATCGGCTGGGAGAGGGGCCGTCCCTTGGTCTCGTAGACGCGTTCGACTGCGTACTCGGAGAGTGCATCGGCGCCGAGGCCGTATACGGTCTCGGTCGGGTAGACGATGAGGCCGTCACGGCGGAGGACTGCGACCGCCTCTTCCACGATCCCCACTAGAATATCCTCCCCCGGACCCGCTCAATATCGAAGACCGCGTAGGAGCTGACATGCATCACCGCGAAGACGCCTGCCTGGAGGGGGTCTGTGACCACCAGGTCCGCATGCTCGGGGACGCTTCCTGCCATCTTGAGGGCGATGACCGGGATGCCGAACGCCCGGAGGCGGTCCACCGCGTCAGAGACCTTGCCGCCCATCAGGGAGCCGGCAAGGACCAGGATCGAGGCCCTCGGGAGTCGGGCGACCGCGTCCACCGCCACGCTCAGGTTCTCCTCGCCCACGAGGGGGATGGTATCGATGCTGATCCGCTCCCCGCGGATGTTGTGCCGGTCCGCTTCGTTCACCGCACCCATTGCTACCTGCGCGACCTGTGCGCCGCCACCGATGATGATGACGCGTGAACCGAAGATCCGTGAAAAGGGTTCATACGTCTCCACCTCGTGGATGCTCGAGAGCTTGACCAGGTCCGAGATGAGGGCGCCGGTATCTTCGGCGCCTTCAAATTCAAAATAGAGGTAACTTCTCCCCTTGTTCGCACCGGTGGGGATGAGTGACTGCTGTATCATCACGATATTCGCGGCATGGTCCGCCATCACGCTCGCAATGTCGCGGAGCACCCCTGGCCGATGATCGCTGATGATGCTGACCGCAAAGTTCCCTGCTGCCATCTTCGCCCCGATCTCCCCGGATCTGCCCGGTTCTTTGAATCAGACATGTACTGGTGGTGCATACACGGTTAATACCGTTTCGGGAAGCAGGGAAAAAAGGTGGGGTTCAGGCCAGTTTGATCGCTTTTTTGCCTGACCAGAGTCCGTGGAGGTTGCAGTACTCCAGCGCGTGGATCACGCCGCTCCCCAGGAGCTTGGCGGAGAATACCACGGTCGGGTCGGTGGTCCCGGGATTGAAGGCGGCCTTGCCCAGCACGACCGGGTTGAACGCACGACCCTCCTCCTCGAAGAGGAGCATAATCCAGCGGATGGAGTGCTCCACTGTATTTGGATGGGGCCCCACGCTTACCGTGATCTTCACGGTCTCCCCGGCCTTTGCCTCCGCCGGTGCCTCGATCTTCGGGGTGTGGCTCTCACGCTTTCCTACCGCCTCGCCAGCGGCACCATCGTAGGTGTAGATGATTCCTCCTAAGTCGTTCATGGGATGAGGGAGGACGAGCACATATATAAAACTTCGTTCAGTTCTCACTCCCAACCCGTCTGGCGGGCCACCAGCACCGGGCGTGCCGCCATCTCGGTGATGCTGTATGCGGTGCTCCCGAGGATCGCCCTCCGGAGACCGTTCCTGCCATGGAGGCTTACGAGGATGAGGGAGACGTCCTCCTCCTCTGCCAGCCGGGCGATCTCATGGGTCGGGTTGCCTGCCCTCACCCGTCTTTCTGCCCGGATCCCTTCTGCAGCAAGGTCTGCACAGAGCCGGTCCAGTGCGAGCTCAGCGTCCTCGACTGACGCCTGTGCAAGCTCGGCCGCTCCGGCACGGGTGACCACGTGGGCGAGGATGACCGTTTCTATCCCGGCGATCCCGTCCAGCAGATCAGTGAGGGGCCCAGCCGATTCCCCGGAGAGGTCGGTCGGGACGAGGACGCGGGAGAAGAGCCGGGGGCAGAATTTTTCGAACCTCACCCCTTCGAGGGTCTCTACGACGCGGTGCCGCATGACCAGCACGCTGGTGGGGGCATGCCGGACCACGGAAGAGGAGACGCTCCCGAGCAGGAGCTCCTCGACAATTCCCTTCCCCCTCGCGCCGATGATGATCAGGGACGACTTTCGTTCTGCGGCGGTGCGGAGGATCTCGTCCGCCACCGAGTCCCGGGGCGGCGGAGCGAGGATGGGGGAGACGGAAAGGCCGCTCAGCTGGAGCTCCTGCATCTCCCCGAGGAGCATCGCCTCGGCGCCGGGCACTGACTCCGCCGGCTCCTGCACGTGCAGGAGCGCCACCTCCTCGATCCCGGGAATGGACCCGATACATCCGATCATCGCGTGGGAGTACCCGGAGAGATCGGTGGGGACCAGCACACGCTCAAACATACGTTCCGGAAGGGAGTTCAGGGGCCGTGGTATTATGCCTTTCGCCATTCTAACCCCGGACCCGCCCCCGCACCAGGGAGGCCACGATCCCGATGATGCAGAGCCCGGTGAAGAGAAGGAAGAGGAGATGGATGCTCTGGAGGAAGGCCGGGAAGAAGACCGGGGTGATCTGGACGTGGCCGATGATGATGGCGAAGACCATGGCGGTCAGGCCCATCGAGAACATCTGGCCCAAAAGACGCATGGTGCCGAGGGTCCCGGACGCCACGCTGTAGTAGGTCTTCTCCACCGAGCTCATGATCGCGTTGGTATTGGGAGATGAGAAGAGGGCCATGCCGAACCCGATGAGGATCAGGCTCCCGATCAGGAGGGGGATAGGGGTCGACTGGCTGAGGAACCCGAGCGAGAGGAGACCGACCGCGATCACCCCCATCCCCATCGATGCCACCTTTCCGGGCTCCACCCGGTCAGAGAGGCGACCGGCGAACGGGGAGATGAAGGCCTGCACGAGGGGCTGGACGATAAGGACGGTCCCGGCAGTCTGCGGCGTGAAGGCCTGGATATACTGGAGGTAGAGGCTTAAGAGGAAGGTGATGGCAAAGGTCGCGCTGTAGTTGATCAGGGCGGCGAGGTTTGAGAAGGCAAACACCCGGTTATGCGCAAAGAGACGCATATTCAGGACCGGGCTCTCTGTCCGCAGCTCCCAGGAGGTGAAGATGGAGAGGGTCACTGCACCGGTGGCGATGAGTGCCGCGCCGGTGATCTCCGGGAGGAGGGTTAAGCCCAGGATCAGGGCGACCAGCGAAAAGCCGTAGATGAGGGAGCCTGCGA
>JAVVFN010000043.1:0-10207 GCA_032250645.1 Methanomicrobiaceae archaeon
GTCAAGGCGGGCGGCACACCAGCCGATCCTGACTCGTTCATCCCTGTACCCGAGCATGGCGTCTGCAGTGTTGACGGCACGGAAAAACGCAGCACCACCAAGGCCGAAGAGCGCGAAATAGAAGAGCGGTGAGACGATGCTGTCCACCAGGTTCTCACTCATCGACTCATACGCAGCCGAGAGGACCTCGACCCTCGAGAGCGATGAGGTTTCCCTTGAGACCAGCATCTGCACCTCCTCCCTCCCGCGGGAGAGGTCGGTGGCAAGGGCATTTCGGACTGCAGTCACGTGTTCCTCGAGAGAGCGCCACGCAAAGCAGAACTTGAGCAGGACGGGTGCGCCGATGATCAGGAGGATGAGGGGGGCATAGTGGGCAAATAGCACGAAAGGCGCGGCGAACAGGAGTGAAGTGACAGCCACCCCCCCCACGCCGACGGCCCGCTCCAGGTACCGCGGATACAGAGAAGGCCTTCCCCACCAGCCGATGAACCGCCCGAGGTATGCGGTGGGGTGCAACCTGTTCGGCGGGTCTCCGAGCAACCGGTCCACTGCAAGTGAGAGCCAGAGTATTATCGCGGGGTGTACCATGCCACGATAACACCGGCCAGGGCAGATACAAACGCGATGTAATTGAGAAGGGCCTGCTCGGTAAAGAGCCAGCCGCCATACGAAATGCCGGCCACCACCATCAGGACGAGGAGGAGCCATGCGCTGGCAGCCACCTCTCCACTGGACTTCGGTTCCGGAAGCTCTTCGGTCGGTATCGGGGGCTCCTCCCGTTCACCCTTCTCCACAAAGATCCGGAAGGTCGCCTTCTTTGTGCCGTAGCCGGTGATGATGAAGATATCGAAGTATCCTGCATATGCGTCCTCCTTGATGGGGATCGCGTACTCGAGGATATCCTGTACATAGAGATTTTCGTGATAGAATGAAGTAAACAGTGCAGAATTCATGGAGGAGATCGTCACATGCAATGGAGCCCCATGGTTGATGAGGTTGAGTTTCAGAGTGGAGCCCGTCTCCACGTCCGCCTTGGTTGGCACCTCAATGGAATTGATGCCCCGCCGGTTCAGGTGAATCTCAATCGGTTCTTGTTCCATATCCCACTCTCGCCTTTCTCTTGGTTACGATTCCGGGGGGAAGAGACAGGGAATTCCATCCTCAATTGGATAATCTGTTCCGCAGTCTGCACAGGTGAGCTTCCCCTCGATGATATCTTCCTCCCCGTCCTCACAGGTGGTGGACTGTGCCGCCTGCAGAACGAGTCTCCCCCGGCAGGCAGGACAGCAGAGGATGTCCAATGTCGATACTCTCACATCTCATCCCTCAGGTCGATGATCTGGGACATCTCGGGCCCGGTTGAGATGAGCGTGATGGGCACACCGATATCCTCTTCCGCGCGCTCCAGGAATGCCTTTGCCGCAGGGGTGAGCCTGTCGTATGATGTGATCCCGAAACAATCCTCATCGATGTGGTCGATGCCGGTGATCGCTGCCTGTGTACAGCCATTGACCATGGCGGAGTACCGTGCCATATCTCCGTCCCAGACCCCGATCCTCCGTTCACGGTGGGTGACTGTCCCGTATTCGGTGATCCCGAGCCGGTGGGACTCTTCACTGCTCATCTCGGTCCCGAACGGCCCCTCTCCCACGCGGGTGGGATAGGCCTTGAAGACCACGATCACCTCATCGATCCGGGTCGGCCCGACCCCCACGTCAGCAGCAATCTGGGAGGCGGAGGTGTCCTTGCTGGTGACGAAGGGGTAGGTGCCATAGTAAAGGGATATCCCAAAGCCCTGGGTCCCTTCGAGGATCACCGTCTCGCCTCTCTCGATGGCAGAATTGCACTCATACGGGACATCTGCAAGAAACGGCGCAAGTTCGGGGAGGTCTTTGACCTGCCGTGCGGTCCTCATCACCCGGTCGACGTTCGCCGGCCCGCACCCGGTCCCGGTCGACCCGATGGTCTTGGAGAGGTGGGCGCTGGACCTGTCCATCTCGATGTGCTCCTCCTCGATGACAGAACAGCGCCGATCCATGAAGATCCGGTCCTTCACTCCCACCATCTCGACTTCCCTGAAAAAGACCCGGGGATCCACCAGGACACCGGTCCCGATCATCAGTCTTGCATCCGGGTACACAAACCCGGAGGGGACCATCCGCACTCCAAACTCACGGTCTCCCACCCGTACGGTATGGCCTGCATTCGGCCCCACACCCCCTCTTGCGATGATTGACGGGTGGTCTTTGTGGGCAACATGCGCCACTATCTTGCCCTTGCCCTCATCTCCGAAAAAGCCACCCACGATAATTGTACAACTCATTGTCTACCATTTAGGTTGGTGCGATTCTATCTGATAAAAGTTGACATGTGGATCCGCCCGCGTTCATGGCGCTTTGTGACCAATGAAGCAAATCCCGAAGTCCCAGTACAGGGTATGGTTTTCCAGTGGAAATGAAGGGGTCAGGGTTGCCGGAGGCCCGCGATAAAGTCTTCCATCCTTCCAAGAGCGGTGCGGAGGTCTTCTCTGGAGACCGCATAGGCACACCTGATATGGCCACTCCCCGAGGTTCCGAACGCACTCCCTGGTACCACGGCCACCTGTTGCTCGGTGAGCAGACGTTCTGCAAACTCATAGTCAGAAAGGCCGGTCGCTTCCACTGATGGGAAGGCATAGAACGCTCCTCTCGGCATGTGGCAGGAGAGACCGATCCGGTTGAGGCCCTTGATAATGAGATTCCTCCGCAGGTGGTACTCACGGATCATCGCGTCCCGGTCTTCGTCTCCCTTCTTCAGCGCTTCGATTGCTGCATACTGCCCCATGATCGGGGCGCACATCATCACATACTGGTGGATCTTCAGTGCGGCGCGGGAGATCTCGGGCGGGGCGCAGAGGTACCCCACCCTCCACCCGGTCATGGCATAGGCCTTGGAAAATCCGTTCAGAATAACGCTCCGGTCGCGAAGCTCCTCGATGCTTGCCGCCGAGGTATGGGAGGACTCATAGGTCAGCTCAGCATAGACCTCGTCGTTGATGAGAAGGAGGTCATGGTCCACGATCACGTCTGCGATCGCCCTGAACGCGTCACGATCCATCACCCCGCCCGTGGGGTTGTTGGGGAAGTTGATGATGACCGCTTTTGTCTTTGGTGTCACCTTCTCGGAGAGCGCATCCGCAGTGAGCTGAAATCCGTCCTTCTCAGGGCAGACGACAGGGACGGGGGTTCCTCCCGCAAGCATGACGCACGGGGCATATGCCACGTAGGAGGGTTCTGCCACGATGACCTCATCCCCCTGATCCACCACCGCACGGATCGCGATATCCAGTGCTTCAGATACGCCGCTGGTGACCGTGATCTCTTCGTCCGGATCATAATTGATCCCGAACCGGTCCCCAAGGTACCTGCTGATCATTGCAAGGAGCTCCGGCATCCCCTTGTTCGATGTATAGGTCGTGTGCCCCTGCTCGATGGTGTAGATGCTCCTCTCGCAGATGTGCCAGGGG
Organism: Methanomicrobiaceae archaeon; assembly: GCA_032250645.1. Taxonomy (GTDB): domain Archaea; phylum Halobacteriota; class Methanomicrobia; order Methanomicrobiales; family Methanomicrobiaceae; genus JAVVFN01. The sequence continues at coordinate 3,506 of JAVVFN010000043.1, forward strand.
GTGGGAAAGTCCGGCTCCCCGACGCCGAGCGAGATCACGTCCTCCATCTCCTGGAGGAGATCGAAAAATTTCCTGATCCCGGAGGGGGGAATATCTCTGGCCCGTGCTGAGACAAAATCCCTCATAATACCTCGTCAAAAAGAGAGGGGGAGCCGTTCCCCTCCTTCCCGTTCGGTGAATGCATGGCCGTTCTCCTTGTAGGTCTTCATGATCAGGGTGGTTGCCGTCTCCCGGATGTGGTCCATCGGCGCGATCTGCTCTGACACAAAACGCGAAATCTCATGGATGGTCTTTCCGGTCACCAGCATCTGGAGATCGTAGACCCCGCTGATGAGATGGAGGGATCTCACCTGTTTGAACCTTGCGAGACGCTCGGCGATCTTGTCGTAGCCGAAATCACGCTCCGGGCTCACTTTGACCTCGATGATCGCGGCAACGCCACCGTCGCCTGCCTTCTCCCAGTCGATGAGCGTGATATATTTCCTGATGATCCCTTCCTTTTCCAGCTCTCCGATCCGCTTCTCCACCTCATCTTCCAAAAGATCCACCATCTCGGATAGGTCACGGGTGGAGATGCGGCTGTTCTCTTCAAGGAGCGTACAGAGCAGTTTGTCCCTTTCGTCCATATGTGGTTCACCTGAACAGGTTTTTAAATTGGCCAAGATCGATCTCTTTTAACCGGTCGTCATTCAGCCTTGTGTCGCGATAGAGCGTCTCAAATATCTTCTTCGACCCGATGCCAAGCGACATCTCCTTTGTCCTTCCGTATCTCCCCCTGCTCACCACACGGGCATTGATGATCCCGAGCATGTTCAATTCAGAGATGAGATCGGTGATGCGCCGGTGGGTGAGGATATCGAGGTCAAGGACCCGGGCCACCTCCTGATAGGCGAGAGAGACCTCGCCGGTGGTGAAGACGTCCTTGTTCATCTCGTGCAGGAGGAGCATCGAGTAGAGCACGGCCTTGCTCTGGGTAGGGAGCGTGGAGATGCACTCGATCAGGCTGTCGGTCTCGATCCTCTGCAGTGCAAGTCGTACATGGCGTTCGGATACCTTCGACTCATTCTCACGCTCCGCGAGCTCGCCGGATACCCGAAGGAGGTCAAGGGCCTGCCGCGCATCGCCATGCTCCTGGGCAGCAAGGGCAGCGCAGAGCGGGATCACCTCCGGATCGACAATCCCGGGCAGAAACGCCATTTCCGCACGCTGCTGGAGGATATCGCAGAGCTGGGGGGCATTGTAAGGGGGGAAGACGATCTCCTCCTCAGAGAGCGAGGAGAGGACCCTTGGATCGAGAAAGTCCCTGAACCGCAGGTCGTTTGATATCCCGATCATGCTGACACGGGACTCTTCGAGGTCCGAGTTGATGCGGGTGAGGTTATAGAGGGTTTCGTCTCCGCTCTTCTTCACCAGTTTGTCGATCTCGTCAAGCACGATCACGTGGACCCCGCCAATGGCCTCCAGCTGGTTTTTCAGTTCTGTATAGACCTGGTCCGTGGGCCATCCTGTCATCGGGACCGTGACGCGTATCCGGTTGCTTGAACGGCCGTCCACGTCCTCGAGACAGTTGGCAATTTGCGCAAGCACGCGGTACTGGGTGTCGATCACCTCGCAGTTGAGATGGATGACGTGTACCGCGGTCTTCATCTCATTGCTCGCATTCTCAAGCTCGATCCCCACGTAGCGCACAGAGGCGGTCTTCCCGGTTCCGGTCTTTCCGTAGATAAGGATATTTGAGGGAGTCTCGTGGCGCAGGGCGGGAGCAAGGATGGATGCGAGTTCATCAATCTGGGGACGCCGGTGAGGGAGGATCTGTGGACGGTAGGAATGTCTCAGGACCTCCCTGTTCTGAAAGACGCTGGGACTATCCAGATACTTTTTGAAAAGGCCAACTGACTGGTAATCGTTTTGCTTCTCTTCCATCCGCTCACCGACAGTATTCAGAGGGGATGAGCTGTAGGGCGTTTGAATTATTAAACTGATCTTCTTGCCTTTTTGTTATGAATTGTTCTCATTTAACCGCGATGGTCCCCTCGATAAAGTGATCTCCATACCAGTACCCCGCCCCCCCTTTATTTCCACTGGAATTCAACTGAGAAGACCTTCTTCTCATGATCTAATCACTGAGAAGAGCCATTTGTTTCTCTCTTTCTGATCATATAAAAATCTCGTGAATTGATCTTTTGATATCGTAAAAGAGGCGGTCATAGGGGGATGAAATGCTCCAGTGGAAATAAAGGGGTCCGGGTCTTCCATACCCTCATGTCTAGGAGGAACAAAAGGATAGCATATGGACCCATCACACATCCGTGATATTCCGGTCATCGCCGGGATCATCACGGTCTCAACATCGAGGACAGAAGAGACAGATGAGAGCGGAGAGAAGATACGCAAGCTTCTCAGTGGTGCAGATATCCCGGTTTTCTTCTACAGAGTGGTCCCGGACTCGGTCTTCGCGATCCGTACGGCAATCGCAGAAGCAATGAATGCCACAAATTGTATTGTGGTGAGCGGAGGGACCGGCCTGACCCAGGACGATATCACCATAGAAGCGGTTGAACCGTTCTTGGAGAAAAAGATGGAAGGATTTGGGGAGATCTTCCGCATGCTGAGCTATCACGAGATCGGCACCCGTGCAGTCCTCTCAAGGGCAGCCGCAGGGCTGGCCGGAGGAAAGGCAGTCTTCTGCATACCAGGATCGGTGAATGCGGTCACGCTTGCGACAGAACGTATCATTATTCCCGAGATCCGCCATATCCTCACACACGCGTCAGGCTAGCAATTAGCGGTACACGTCAAGGAGAGCCACACGCTCCTTGACCAGATCGACGATTCGATCTTCGCCCGCGACCATGAGTTCCTCAGGGGAGATGGAAAAGAGGTCCATGAGTATCTCCCGTTTTCCTTTATCTACCGTGTCCCAGTCATCTTCAACGAAATCGACCAGGGTTCCAAGAGCCTGCGCCGCTGCCGGGTCTGGGGGAACCATGCAGATAAAGGCGGACAGCTTCCCGGGTGCAATCCCGAATCGTGCTGCATCTGTGCATTGCCTGCTCCCGGATGCATACAGAAGCGCCTCCATCTCAAAGCTCCGTGCCACCCTATCCCCGGCAGTGCTTGACCGGAGTGCGTGTTCTACAGCAGTCCTCACGTGGGACGATCCTGCCACCAGGTCCGCGTTAAAGAAGACGATCCTCACCCCGAACTCCTCTCCGATACTCCGCAGCTGTTCGAGAAACTCCTCCACAGACCTGACTTGGACGATTGCCTGGTAAATTCCGTATGGTTCCATCTACCCACCAAACCGTGACAGCGTGGACTGCCCTCCCTGTTCTTCTGCAATCTCCTCTGCGTTCTCGCCTTCCCCGATCTGACCGAATATCTGGCTGGCAATCCCCGTTCCTATAATGGAAGCGATCCGTTCGATCCCGGTCTCCCTGATCGCGGCGATGGTGGTGATATTGTTGTTGAAAAGCCGGCGCGCCCGGACACGGCCGATACCCCGGAGCTGGACAAGGGGGAGGAGTTCCTTCCTGATCCCGTGCTTCATCCGGAGCTCCATCTCGGTGATGGGTGTGGCAAGATGCGGTGCTGTAAGCCGCCCGAGCTCTGCGCTCGCATGGATGAGCCAGTTCACCCCTTCCACCGCATTGTAGATATCCCCGGGGCCCACCCCCCACCTCTCGCAGATCATTCCCTCCCCCACCTCCTCCACCCAGTCCCGCAGGAGGAGCGCAGTCTTGAGACTACGGAAATAGGCCTCGGAGTCCTCGAAGGAGAACGGCATCCAGAGTTCCTCTTCATGCTCAAAGATAAATCGTTCAAGGACCGGGAGGTCGTCCCGCTTCACGTACAGCGTATACATGTCAGGAGTGCTTGCGATCAGCTGGAAAAGACCGATCTCAGAGAAGGAGTCCTGCACCTGCAGTACACCCGTCACCAGTTCCGCGCTCCTGGGATCAAGATAGAGACGCGAGACGGTGCCCCCGTATCGGGTAGGCTCCAGCACTCCGCCGATTCCGGTGATCATCTCCGCTTCTTCGAGGTATGAGAGTCCGCGGTCAACCACGCGGGCGAGCCGCCTCCCTTCCGGATGGGTGTGCGCATGGAACGTCGCCTCCATGAAGGCGTGGAGACCTTCAGTGTTCCGGACAAACCGGGAGGCCACCAACGAGAGGATATGGGTGGTGAGGAGCGATTCGGAGGCAAGCCTCGAGGAGACCTCTTCGGGCGGCGCATCGATATAGGATTCAAAGAGCTCGTCGATGCCGTGCTCTCCCTTCGCGATCAGTACTGCCTCTCCGTAGGGGTCAAGGCGTGGCCGGCCGGCACGGCCCGCCATCTGGCGGTACTCCCGTACCGGGATGGGAGCCATCCCTTCGCCAGACTGGTAGCGCAGGATATCTCGAATGATCACCCGGCGGGCAGGGAGGTTGAGGCCCGCAGCAAGGGTGGGAGTGGAGGCGATGACCCTGATCTCTCCGTCCCGGAACCCGCGTTCCACAAGCTCCCGCTGTCTTGCACTGAGGCCTGCATGGTGGAAGGCAGCTCCCCTTTCTACGCATCCGGCAAGCACCTTTCCCATCTCGCTCTCCGCGACACCAACAAGTGCCCGGGAGATACTGGTAAGTGCATCAGTAGAGCATTTGAGGAGAGTGGCAGCCCGCTTCGCGTATCCTTCTGCATTTCTCCTCGAACTCACAAAGACCAGGCACTGGCCGCCCTCTACGATGGTGTCGAGGCAGAGGTTCAGGTCCTCGAACCGAGAGGGCTGGTCGATCATTCGTTCGCGGTCCCGGAAGTGGATGCAACCCCGGTAATAGATCCCTTCGTGGAGGTCCACCGGACGCCAGTCGGAGACCACCACCCGTGCATCCAGCCACGCGGCAAGCTCTTCAGGGTTCCCGATCGTCGCGCTGAGCGCGATGATCGAGATGCCCGGATTCTCCGAGCGGAGCTTGGTGACCACTATCTCCAGTGTCGCGCCACGGCTCTCATCATCGATCAGGTGCACTTCATCGACGACGAGGAGCGTGATCTCCGAGAGCCAGCGTGCATTGTTGCGCAGGAGCGAGTCGGCCTTCTCGCTGGTGGCAATCACAATGTCGTTCTTACCGAGGTACTCATCCCTGCGGTCAAAATCCCCTGTCGATATACCCACCCTGACGCCTTTCCCGGAAAATTCCTGGTATTTCTCTGAGGCCAGCGCCTTGAGCGGCACAATGTAGAGGCATTTGCCGCCCATCGCGATATGATAGTGCATGGCCATCTCGGCGACGAGCGTCTTTCCACTTGCAGTCGGGATCGCGATGAGCAGGTTCTGACCCTCAAAGAGTCCTTGCTCCACACAGGTGATCTGCGGCGGATAGAGCTCGAGGATTCCTGACTGCCTGTACTGCTCTTTGAGCATTTGGGGGATGGGAAGCATATCGATTCTCATGGAACCCCTTTTATTCCAATGTAAAAACGATGGAAATGAGCGTTTGTGCGGATCAGAGCTTGGAGGATCGGATTCCATTTCCAATGGAAATAATCCTCATTTACCATTGTTTCGTCGTACACCTGAAAGGGGAGGTCTCTTTTGCCCATCAGAAAAAACCATAATTTTTATATGCCCATCCGGGCAGGCGAATTCCTAGTAATAGTATTCGATCAGCTCCTGCCTCGCTTCTTTCCTCTTTTTATCGAGGAATGAATAGACTGCTTCATGGGGAAGCCCCTGCAGGAGCATGTCGATGGCAGTCCGGGCGAGCTTGACCTGCTCGGGCATGCCAATGATCGCAATGGTCTTGCCAAAGACCGAGATCAGGGTTCCGGTCATGTCCTCGATCTGTTCACGGGAGTGCCCCTCTTTTCCGATGATCCTTCCCCGGAATCGCTCCATCTGTTTGGTGGTGGTACATACGGAGGAGAGGTCGATGAGATCCAGCATCATATCCTCATCCTCCAGCAGGCGAAACGCTCGTTCGGGAGAAAACCCGCGGTTGATCGCCCTGACCACCTCGATGGTCTGGAGGACGGCGACTGTATCCTCTCCCTCCACGCGCACGTTGCACTCATCGCTGTCGATTTCAAGACTAGTCCCGGTCTTTTTCTCGATCTCCCGCTTGGTCTTTCCGCCTTTTCCAATAATTACCGCAATCCGGTTTCCCAATACTTTGATCTCCTGTTCTGTCATGGTTAAGTCTCCTCACGGCTCCAGAAAATCAGGACCCACAATCTCCCTGAATATCTCCTTATCCGTACGGATGGTGCATTTTTTCCCAAAAAACCGGTTGATATTCCCGATGTCGCGGAAGAGGAACGAGAATGCCTGCGGATGATCGAGGGTAACCGACTGGCCCATGTCAATGAAGTATACCTGATCTGCCAAGAGAATATTGTACTCGGAAAGGTCGGCATGCACCAGTCGGGCCTTCTCGAAGAGCCTTTTCATCTGGGCAATCACGGTCTCGTACACTTTTTCGGGCTCTTCCAGCTCTACATGGCGGAGCTGCGGGAAGGGGGACTCGTCTTCTCCGAGGAACTCCATGAGCAGGATATTCCGCTCGAAGAGGAAGGGCTTTGGGACCGGGATCCCGGCCTCCCCCGCACGGGAGAGGTTCGAGTACTCTTTTCTCGTCCATGCGAAGACGAGCTCTTTCCGTGTCTTCCTCACCGAGGTGAACCTGGGATCGCCGGTGATGTACTCGCTCATCGCCT
>JAVVFN010000044.1:0-9953 GCA_032250645.1 Methanomicrobiaceae archaeon
CATCTGGGTCATCTCGTAGACGAACATCTGCATGAGCTGTTTCATCTCGCCGTAGGGGAGCCCTTCAAAATACGGGGCGAGGAAGGTGAGGAAGTTGTAGTAGCCCTGCCCTCCGGAGAAGTTTGTCTGGGCACTCCCGAGGGCCTTTACGGCGTGAAGCACGGCCACCTCCGGGCGCTTTGCGGGTCCTGCCACCGATGCCTTCGTGCCGTTGCCGTCAGGCATCAGGCCATAGTAGAAGAAATACCGCAGGTCCCAGTCCTGGCAGAACGGGCGCGTCCCAAAGTATTCGAGGTCGTGGATGTGCAGGTCTCCCCCGAGGTGATAGTCCGCGAGTTCGGGAGGGAGCTGGAGCAGGTACTGTTCCTTGCTGATCTTGTCTGCCTTCTTCTTGTGGGAGGTCTCTGCATTCTCCTGGAGGTTGGCATTGTCGTGTGCCTCAAACCCCCTCCCGACATCGATGAGATGCGCATCGAAGACCGGTGTCCCCACCCGGGTGCAGACATTCCTGTAGTGGCCAAGCCCGCGTTCAAGGAGGGTGATATTCAGGATCTCCCTGATCAGCGGGCCGCTTAAGGATTTTAAGCCAAGTCGCTGGATCCGTTGCTCCACCGTGCGCGCGATCTCCTGTGCAAGGTCCTCGTCTGCCCCGAGATCGTCGTAGAACGTCTCCACGAGTCTCGTTTCCTCGAGGATCTGCTTGACGATCCGGGCGCGGTCCCACTCCAGGATATGCCCGCTCGATGTCCTGACCTTGGGAAGGGACGGGACCGTGAATCCGTCGAGGGTCTTCTGGAGCGTGGAAGATCGTTTCGTCTCCCTCGCCACACTAGTCACCTTTGATCAGGGACGCGATGAGGTTCCTGTTGAGCACGCCGCCGGAGAAGAGATCGGAGGAGGTGAGAAATGTCCTATTTTTCTGGAGCACAGGAGCCTCCCTGACAAAAACCCCATGAATGCGAAGCTCGGTAAGCGCCTCTGCGCTCATCATATCCCGGGTTCTGTATGCGGCCCCTACCGCATCGAGATGTTCTTTCAATATCTCGCAATTTGGACATGTTTCCAGTGTATAGATGGTAAAATGCGATGTGGTATCCATGATAATTGCCCCCAGAGACTCTACCATCATAGTGGTCGGGATTGATAAAAATTCTATCGAATCACCTCAAATTTGCGAATATGTTCACAAGATCGGGATCGGTGTGATCCCGTGTCTCTGTGTATCGGAGTTCTGCGCAGAACCCCTGCACGCACAGCGATGAAGATTTGTAGCACGATGAACTAACAGTAACCAATGGTACGGACATTTATTGCCATCGACCTTCCTGCAGAGATAAGGGAGGGGATGGCAGATGTCCAGAAGTTGCTTGCGCGGACTGATGCAAGGCTCACCTTCGTACGTCCTGAACAGATGCATATCACGCTCAGGTTCATCGGCGAGATCGATGTCCCGCTGGTGGAGAAGATCAGGGCCGTTCTTTCAGGCATCACCTTCTCACCGTTCTCCATGACGTTGGGGGGGGTGGGGGGAAACGATCCCCGCCGCCCCCGCGTGATCTGGGCCAATGCCGAAGACAGGGGAGAGTCTGCGAGGATGCACGGCGCCATCGACCGTGCCCTTGCACCGCTCGGGATCGAACCGGAGTCGCGGTTTACACCCCATGCCACCATCGCGAGGGTGAGAAGGTTTGACCCTTCCCTCCTCCCGCTCGTAAGAGAGGTCTCGGAGACCTGCTTTGGCACGTTCATTGTCCGCAGCTGCTCCCTCAAGAAGAGCACGCTCACGCCGAAAGGGCCCATCTACGAGGAGATCATGGAGGTCAGGTTTTGAGCGGGCGATCGATTGAGGATGCAGTGCTTGCGCACATCATCCCGCGGGAAGAGGAATCTGTCCATATCCGGAGTGTGGCAGACCGGCTGCTGGAGGCGGTGGACGCGAGCGGTAAGGCGAGAGGGATGGTGGTGGGGTCGGTGGCAAGGAGTACCTGGGTGCGTGGCGACCGGGATCTCGATATCTTCATGCTCTTTGACCCTGCGATGCCCCGGGAGGAACTTGAGGAGGAGGGCCTTGCCCTCGGGAGGGAGATCGCCCGCAGGTTCGGGACCGGTGCAGTGGAGAAGTACGCGGAGCACCCGTACATCAACACCGTGGTCGAGGGGCTGGACGTCGACCTCGTGCCCTGCTATGCGGTCGAGGATTCCCGCCGGATCCAGAGCGCGGTGGATCGGACGCCGTTTCATACCCGCTACATACAGGAGCATATCGACGGGCTGGCGGGGGACGTGCTCCTCGCGAAACAGTTCGCCAAGACAAGCGGCATCTATGGATCTGACCAGATGACCGAGGGCTTTTCCGGCTATCTCTGCGAGCTTCTGGTGATCCATTACGGGGGTTTCTCCCCCCTGCTTGCGGCAGTATCCGGGTGGCTTCCCGGGACCTGCATCGATATGGAGGGACATGGGACCCGCGATTTTGCTGATCCCCTCGTGGTCATCGACCCGGTGGATCCCCGGCGCAATGTTGCCGCGTCGGTCTCCCGGACGAGGATGTTCGAGTTCGTGGAGCTCGCCCGCGGCTACCTTGCAGAGCCGTCCATTGATTTCTTTTTCCCTCCCTCCCCTGCCCCCCTCACCCGTGTTGAGTTCGAACAGGTCCTCGCAGAGCGGGAGACCTGCCTCTATGCGATGGACTTCCCGGCGCCCGACCTCGTCCCCGATATACTGGTCCCCCAGCTCCGCAAGAGCACGGAGGCCATCGCGGACATGCTGAGGCGCTACGAATTTTATGTCAACCGGACAGATTCCACGGTCGCAGACGGCCGCTGCGTCCTCCTCTTCGAGCTTCTGGTCACCAGGCTCCCCCCGGTCAAGAATCACATGGGGCCGCAGGTCTGGGACGCCGATCATGCAGATCGCTTTGTCGAGAAATATGTGGAGGAAGGGGTCTTTACAGGGCCCTTCATCGAGGGTGACCGCTATTACGTGGAGAAGGTGCGGAGGCACACCAGTGCAGAAGAGCTCCTCGCCTCGCCCTCTCCTCTCAAGCTCTCCCTTGGCAAGCACGTCAGAAGGGAGATGCAGAGGGGCTGGAACCTCCGGGTAGGCCCGGATATCTGGAAGGATGCACTGGCACCCTTCCTCTCTTCGTTTCTCCAGCGGCGCTCACCGCTCATGCGTATCCGGCATGAGCAGGCGAGCAGAAAGGACCTCCCGGTGGAGTGAATGATCCTGTTCAGAGCGCAGTTGATCCCTCATCTCCGGTTCTGACACGGATGGCATTCTCGACCGGGATGATGAAGATCTTTCCATCTCCGGCCTGCCCGGTCCTGGCATGGCGTAGGATCGTCTCCACGATGGCGTCCGCATCCTGATCCTCGACCACGATCTCGATCTTTGTCTTGGGTATCATGTCGATGACGTACTCGGCCCCTCTCCACTGCTGCCTGATACCCTTCTGCTGTCCGCGGCCCTTCACCTCGATCATGGTGAGCGAGACGTGGCCGGCGGCTTCAAGGGCCCGTTTGACCTCTTCAAATTTTGTGGTGCGTATGATTGCCTCAATCTTCTTCATGCTAGTCCACCTCCACCGCAGGTTCTGCGGTGATGAAATTCGGGTATGCGGGCATCCCGTGTTCACCGATGTCCAGGCCTTCCAGCTCTTCTGCGGGTGATACCCGGATCCCGATGATTGTCTTCAGGAAGGCAAAAAGTACAAACCCAAGCCCGAACGCCCATGCAAAGTTCACTGCCACACTGAGCGCCTGCACCGCGAAGAACCCGGGATTTCCAAAGAGGAGCCCGGATATCCCTCCGTAGGTCCCGTCGGCGAAGATACCCAGCGCAAGCAGCCCCCAGGAACCATTTATTCCATGGACAGAGATGGCCCCCACCGGGTCATCAATGTGGAGCTTCCAGTCAAGGAACCAGACCCCCAGCACCACCAATACTCCCGAAATGCTCCCGATCAGCACGGCGGCAGGAGGGCTGACCCACGCACAGGCCGCGGTGATGCCCACGAGACCTGCAATCGCACCGTTTCCGGCCATCCCCACGTCAGGTTTTCCATGCCAGAGCCAGGTGACGGCCATTGCAGTTGTGAGCCCGGCCGCCGCCGCTAGGGTGGTGTTCACCGCGATGACTGACATACGAAGGTCTGTGCCGCTCAGGGTCGAGCCGCAGTTAAACCCGTACCACCCGAACCAGAGTATGAACACCCCGAGGATACCGAGGACGATGCTGTGTCCTGGAATGGCCGTCGGAGTCCCGTCTTTCCGGTACTTGCCGAACCTCGGGCCGAGGAGATATGCGCCGGCAAGGGCAATCCAGCCACCCAGCGCGTGGACCACGCCTGACCCGGCAAAGTCAAGCGCCCCGAGTTCAGCGAGCCACCCCCCGCCCCATACCCAATGCCCGTAGAGGGGATAGATGAGGGCGGTGATAGCAATACTGACGATGATGTAGGTGGAGAAGCGGCACCGCTCGGCCACAGCCCCTGAGACGATCGTGGCAGCTGTTGCCGCAAATACCATCTGGAAGAACCATGAGGTCATGGTGGTGACATCGTAGGCATCCCCGGCAAGGAAGAATCCTGACCACCCGAAGAGCCAGCTGATCCCTCCAGCGGTGCCGTACATGAGTGCAAACCCTATCGCCCAGTATGAAAGGGCGCCAAGGGAGAAATCCATCATGTTCTTCATCATGATGTTGGCGGCGTTTTTGGCACGCGTAAACCCCGCCTCAAGCATTGCAAAACCGGTCTGCATAAACATGACCATGAATGCACAGATGAGCAGCCAGATGAAATCGAGCGGAACATCGGGATTCTCTGCAAGCGTGGCCTCGCCGGAAGGGTCACCCGCGACCACGGGGGCTACGAGGCAGAGCAGGCACAGGATCGCTGTCCATTTCATAGAAGGAAGTTTCCTTCTATCAATATATAATTTTTTCTCTATAAACATGGCCTTCTCCATGAAAGAGGAAGGTATTCTCAGCGATATACCTGCTGGCAGTGGAAAAAAGGAGGAGAAAAATCAGGGCTCTTTCCGACCGCGTTCCTGTTTCTTCTCCGCAAGGCGCAGGATGATGGCGGTATCCACTGCATCCTCTGCCTCGAGCATCCCGCGGTGAACTGCGTGCTCGACGAACCCCTCTCCCGCAGGAGTGCGGATGATGAGGGTGGTGTAGCCCTCGGGGCTGCCGATCGCACCTGCCGAGATGTCTGCGTCCTCCGCAGTAAGATCGGTGCAGATCCGACATCCTGCAGGGATGCAGTCGCCCAGTTCCCCGAGCGGGATGTGCAGTGTCTCGCCGTCTCTCTTCTGCACTTCGAGCTTCCCCTTCACGTCGATGCGCCGGATCTCCCACGGCTCGATTCCGTGCTCTTCCCTGAGGGTACCTCCGATCAGGCGGTTATAGTCGAAGCTCTCAGTGCAGAAGAGACCAATGACCAGCCGGATGGCCCGTGCAAATGGCCGGTGGAGATCGAGCCCGCTTGCCCGGATCTGTGCCACCGCACTCGCGGCACAGGGGACCCCGACCACCGCCACCCGCTGGCATTTTCTGACGATGATCGCCTCTTTCAGCGCGGCAAGCAGGGGGACCCACCAGTTGTACCTGCTTCCCGCATGCTCGACCAGCTCGCCGGAGGAGGTGATGACCACCGAGCGGGGCTTCAGGGTCCAGCGGTCCTCTGTGACCGTTACCACCGCATCGATCAGGCCCTCGTCGAGTGCGCTCGCGAGGATGGCGGTCACCGCACCACCGCTCTGTCTCCGCTCCACCGGGAATGCCGCCCGTGCGGCCAGGATTTTCTGGTAATTTCCGAGCGGCGCCTCCGATCGCTTCTTCTCTTTTGTTCTCGGGCAGGCGAGGTAGCATGCACCGCAGGGAACACCGTCTGTCTCCATCTTGCAGTAGCCGGTACTTGACGGGTGGGACGCCGATCCGGACTCCCCGTGGTGTGCAAAGAAGAGGGCATCCGCAGGACAGACTGCGATGCATGCCCCGCACCGTGCACATGCTCCGGTCTCCCATACCTCCCGCTTGAGGTCCGCGTAACACTTCTCCGCCATCTCTTTTCTCACTCCCATGTATATTTTCCTGCAAACGGCCGTGCGCTTGTCGGCCCGATCCTGGTGTATCCGGCTTTCAGAAGGGGTTCCGGATCCCTCCCAAAATGGCGGGCAAACTCCTGGACGAGGGGGGCGATGATCTCCCGCTCTTTCTCCCCGAATGGCTTTTTCTCGGCACTTACGCCGAGATCACAGTCTTCCACCAGTCCCCGGACATAGATCTCTCCGCCATGGATGCCGCTCCCGATGCCGCGTTCCACGCACCGGTCCTCGTCTTCGCTGTTGAGCACGAGCGCGATCCCTCCGGCCATATATTCACCGAAGAATGCCCGGACGCACCCTCCTACCACCAGCCATGGCCTCTTTTCCTGATACTCCTTCATGTGGATCCCGCCGCGGTAGCCGATACTGTCCCGGACAAAGACCTTCCCGCCCCGCATGCTGTGGGCGACGGCATCGCCGGCACTCCCGTGGATCACAATAGCGCCTGCGTCCATGGTGTTTCCCGGGGCATGGTCGCAGTTCCCGTGGACGATGCAGGTGGGCCCGCTCATGAACATCCCGAGGTCCCCACCCGGCACCCCGTGGATGATGATGGTGACCTCCCCCCGCAGGCCGTCGGCGATGAACCGCTGGCCGAGTACGTGGTCAAGGACAATCTCCCTGTACCCTTCGGCCACGGCCTTCCGGATGAGCCGGTTGAGAGGAGTATAGTGCATCCCCCCTGCATCGATCCTGATCCCCTTCATCTTCAGGCCCCCACGGACTTGACATCCAGGACAGAGAGGAGTGCCTCGTCGAGCATGTACCCACGGAGCCGGTCGCGGTTGCCCCTGAGGCTCTCGATGCTGTTGATCCCGGCCGCGCCCATCAGCTCGGACAGTTCCAGTGTCCAGGCATGGATGAGATTGGCCACGTGGGCCCACTCGACTGCAGGGTCGAGCCGTTGCACAAGGTCTTCCCTCTGGGTGGCGATGCCCCATGGGCAGAGCCCGCGGTAGCAGTTCCCGCAGACTCGGCAGCCCATCGCGACCAGTGCGGCGGTCCCAATATACACCGCGTCCGCGCCGAGCGCGATCACCTTGGCAACGTCGGCGCTGCACCGGATCCCTCCGCTCGCGATGATCGATATCTCGTTCCTGATCCCCTGCTCACGGAGCTTCCGGTCTACTGCGGAGACGGCGGCCTCAATGGGGATCCCCACGTGGTCGCGGAAGACCTTCGGGGCTGCGCCGGTGCCCCCGCGGAACCCGTCCAGCACCACGGCATCGGCGGATGACCGGGCGATCCCTGCCGCGATGGCGGCAGCGTTATGGACGGCCGCGATCTTCACGAAGACCGGTTTTTTCCATTCCGTGGCTTCCTTGAGGCTGCGCACGAGCTGCGCGAGGTCCTCGATGCTGTAGATGTCGTGGTGGGGCGCGGGGCTGATCGCATCGCTCCCCTCGGGGATCATCCGCGTGCAGGAGACGTCGAGACAGACCTTCTCCCCCGGGAGGTGCCCCCCGATCCCGGGTTTTGCACCCTGCCCGATCTTGATCTCGATGGCCGCCCCCCGCTCAAGATAGTTGATGTCCACCCCGAACCTCCCGGAGGCGACCTGGACGATCATATGGTCCTGGTACGGGTAGAGCGCCTGGTGGAGCCCGCCTTCCCCGGTGCCCATGAATGTCCCGCACTCGGCTGCTGCCCGTGCGAGGGCGGCTTGAGCATTGAGGCTGATGGCGCCGTAGCTCATGTGCCCGATCATGATGGGGGTCTCGAGCTTGAGGTTGGGGGCAAGCTCGGTACAGAGTTCGACCCCCCCGTCCGGCCTCCGTAAAAGATCGAGCTTGCGGGGTTTCTTCCCCAGGTAGGTGCGCAGCTCCATCGGCTCGCGCAAAGGATCGATACTCGGGTTTGTCACCTGGCAGGCGTCAAGGACCAGGCGGTCGAAGATGACAGGGTAATCCAGGGCGTTGCCCATCCCTGCCAGGATGATCTTCCCTGATCTAGCCTGGTTGTAGATATCCTCCCGCACGGCCCGCGTCCAGAGGGGGTGGGTGCGGTAGTCCACTGGCCGCTCCTCGAGGGTGATTGCGTCCCTCGGGCACATGGCGATGCAGCGGTGGCAGGCGGTACATTTCCGGGAATCGATGCGTATTGCATCCCCTTCCCGCCTGAATACCCCGTAAGGGCAGTTTTCAATGCACCGTTCGCAGGACATGCACCGGTCCGCATCGATGGAAACCCGGTAGTGCTGGGGCAGGCTCCCGATCGCCATTATCGTTGCACCCTCCCGATCACGGGCTCTCCGGCCCGCGGCATATATACCCGGTCCAGATCCGGTTCCATCCTGCGGATTGCCGATTCCTCACTCGAGATATAGAGGTGATCGCCCGCCTCGGCGGCGACGAGAGGCCGGAGTTTGACACGGTCGGTGAACCCCACGATCCCTTCGCGGTGGGCGACCACGATAGCGAACGGCCCGTTCATCATTGCCGGGCCGTAGGTGAGGCGGATTGCCGCATTGAGCCTCCCCTCCTCCTCCGGCATCCTCTCTATCTCGTCCCAGAACGGGGGGGCAAGCGCCCGGACAGCCAGCCGCTCGTCGAGACCGTGCCTGCGCACCAGCAGATCATAGAGGTAGGCAACCACCTCGGTATCGGTATACATGGTGCACCGGTAGCCGAAACTCTCGATATATCGGCGGTTCGTCCCGTAAGAGGTGATCTCGCCGTTATGGATCACGCTCCAGTCAAGGAGGTTGAACGGGTGGGCTCCACCCCACCAGCCGGGGGTATTGGTCGGATAACGGTTATGCGCGAGCCAGAGGTAGCCGGAATAGTCCTCGATTCGGTAGAAGTTGGCGACGTCTTCGGGCCACCCTGAGGCCTTGAAGACCGCGATGTTTTTTCCTGAGGAGAAGATCAGCGCCCCGCGGATGGAGGTATTGACCCGCATCACGAGGTTGGTGATGATATCCTCCTCAGGGCTCCTGCTCCCGGGCATCAGCGTCACATCAGGCCTGAAGAAGTACCGCCACGGGGTGTGCACTCTCCGGAGACCGGGCTGCTCGTTGGTGGGGATGACCTCCTGGTGCATGATGGTGCCCCATGTCTCGAGCAGGCGCTCGACTTCTTCTTTTGGCTCCAGGAGGTTGTCGAAGAAGACGTGGATGGCGAAGAGATCGGCAAATTCCGGAAATGCGCCGTATACTGCGTAACCCGCACCTTCCCCGCTGCCGCGTTCGTTCATTATTGCGAGTGCCTCCTTGATCTTCGAGCCGTCCATCGGCCTCTTTGCTCTGTCGATGACGCTGATAATTCCGCACATGATCATCACGATAAGAGGGATACTGCCTCGTAGTCCTTTCTATCATTGGGCCCATTAACTATATATACTAATGGGTGGAAACATGTTTCCATAATGTCAGCCGACGACACAGGAACGATGCTGGAGAGGATTGAGAAGGATGGAGTACAGTTCATCCGGCTTCAGTTCTCGGATCTTCCCGGCCTGCCCAAGAATGTTGCCATTCCCGTGAGCCAGGCGGAGAAGGCCCTCACAGACGGGATATCATTTGACGGCTCCTCGATCGAGGGCTTTGCCCGGATAGAAGAGTCTGACATGGTGCTCAAGCCCGATATCACGAGCTACACCATCCTGCCCTGGCGGAAGGATGCAAAGGTAGCCCGGTTCATCTGCGACGTCCATCACTCCAGCGGCAGGCCCTTCGAAGGCGACCCGCGCTATATCCTCAAGCGGACGCTTGCCCAAGCTGCAGATATGGGATATGGTTTCAACACGGGTCCAGAAGTAGAATTTTTCCTCTTCAAGCTCCTCGACGGAAAGCCCTCCACGGTCTTCCAGGACACCGGAGGCTATTTTGACCTTGCCCCC
>JAVVFN010000045.1:0-9872 GCA_032250645.1 Methanomicrobiaceae archaeon
TGCGGATATGCCCAAGATCGTCCTCGAGCGCGGCAAGTGTGCCCATCGCCATCTCGGCGACAAGGCCGAGGTCAAACCCCACGCGGTCCCCGAGGAGCCAGACCGAGACCGAGAGAAACTCCCCCGAACGGTGCTCGGCATGGACCCAGGCGGCGATGAGCAGGATCGCCGAGAACCGGACCAGGTACGAAAGGCCGTCCCCGCCCGCAAGCCATATGAGGGCTCCGACGCCGGCGATCGAGGCAAACGCGACCACGACCTTCTTCGGAGCCGGGAGGCTCCGGGTGCGCTGTGAGAACACCGCCCACCAGCAGGCGGCAAGGAACGCGCCATAGATGCTCGCGAATGCGGCAACAGAGAGGAGCAATGCGGAGGCAAGCCTGAAACGGGGGTCGTTCATCGCTCCTCACCTTCATAGACGAGTGTCCCGTCCACCATCTCCCAGCAAACGCAGTCCCGGGGCAGGACACGCTCTTCGTGGGTGAAGAGGAGGATGATCGCAGAGCCGTTCTCTTCAATCATCCGGGTGATCGCGCGTTTCTGGATGCAGTCAAGGGGGCTGTAGGGCTCGTCGAGGATGAGGAGGTCCCACGGGCGGGCCAGGCTGCAGGAGAGCTGAAGGCATTTCTGCTCGCCCCGCGAGAGCCGGGAGGGATCGAGAGAGCGTTTCTGGACGAGGAACGAAGGAAGGATCTCGTCGGAGAGCCCCCACGACCTGGTCTCCCGGGCGACAGTCGGTTCGGTGAAGTGGTACTCGGGAAACTGCATGGAAAGCATCCGACTCCCGATCCCTTCTCTCACCACCGTCCCCCCCCCGGGCTCGAGAAACCCGGCAGCAAGGTGGGCAAGGGTGGTCTTTCCGCTCCCCACGGGTCCCCTGATCAGATGGATCCCCTCGGGAAAGGTCCCTTCTGCCCGCAGGGTCCATTCGGGGCGGGCAAATTCCACGCCAGAGAGGATGAGCCTCATTCCGATCCTCCCGGGAATGCAAAACAGGTTCCTTCCAGCACGGGTGCGATCTCCTCCGGCGGGCCTGCGTGGACAATGCGGCCTTCATTCAGAAATACCACCATGTCGGCAGATGCGGCGGTCTCCATATCCTGCGTGGACTGCAGGACGAGGGGGATGCCCGCGTCCCGTATCACCTCCTGGAGGGTCCGTGCAGTCCTGCGGTCGAGGTGCGAGTCGGGCTCGTCGAGCACCAGTACCCGGGGGGAGGACGCGAGTGCCGCGGCGAGGGCGACCATCGCCTTCTCCCCGCCGGAGAGCGCCCGGATGGAACGGGAGAGGAGGGGCGCGATCCCCAACAGGGTGGCAAGCGCATCCACCTCCCGGCAGGTCGTGCAGCAGTCGGTACCGGCGAATACGAGGGGGGATGCGATCTCCTCATGGACATGGTCAAAGAGGAAGTTTCTGTCCGGGAACTGGCAGACCCAGCCGATATCGCAGTCCCGCGGGTCTCTCCCGGCAATGGCCAACTCTCCCCGTTCCGGGCGCCGGATACCGGCGCAGAGCTCGAGGAATGTGGTCTTCCCGCTCCCGTTCGGCCCGATGATGCAGGTGTGGCCAGGCGGGAGCGCAAGATCAGGGATGGAGAGGATACCAGACCCAAGACCGCGTATTCTCATCATTCGATCCGCGCTCCGATGAGGTAGGCTGCCGCCACTTTGAGCGCCTCGCCGGGGAGGAAGATGAGCACCCCGAAAAATAGCGCCTGCGGCAGGGCGAGGGATGCGGAGTACATCAGCCAGGCAAGCCCGCAGGCGTAGATCACGGTAACTGCGGCAAGGATCCCCGCGACCCTGATCGCCGCTCCCTTCCACTGGTAGGCATACCCGCATATCAGGGCGGCCGGGACGAACCCGAGGATGTACCCGCCGGTCGGGCCGAGCAGAACCCCGAGGCCCGCAAGACCGTTATGAAAGACGGGGAGCCCCATTGCTCCGAGCACCACGTACAGGGCGGCCGGGACGATCGCGGTACGCTTCATCACCACCCCGGAGAGGAGGACAAAGAGGGTCTGGAGTGTGAGGGGCACCGGGAAGAAGGGGACCGATACCCAGGCCCCGGCGGTGATGAGGGCGATGAACGCCGCAGTGCTGGAGACAAGAAAGCTCCGCTCCTCGTGCCCGAACATGTCAACCTCATATTTTTTTGGGGTTGACAATAAAGCTGGCGGCCTAGACGAAGAAACAGTCCCCTGCGAAGACCCGCTCGATCTTGCCGCTGTCTTTCCGGACGATCAGCGCGCCGTGGCGATCGATATCGATCGCCTCGCCGTCAAAGCTCTTACGGACCGTCTTGATATGCACGCGGTGGTTGAGGGTCATGGAGAGGCTCTTCCATTCCCGGAGGATCGAATCATACTCCTCGTTCTCGAGCAGGAGGTATCGCTGTTCGAATTCGCGGAGAATCCGGGCGAGC
The DNA here is from genome assembly GCA_032250645.1 of Methanomicrobiaceae archaeon. Taxonomy (GTDB): domain Archaea; phylum Halobacteriota; class Methanomicrobia; order Methanomicrobiales; family Methanomicrobiaceae; genus JAVVFN01. The sequence goes on from JAVVFN010000045.1 coordinate 2,425, forward strand.
AGGACATTGCGGTCCACGTCATGCCCGAGCTCGGACCTGAGCGTGGTCGTGATATCGCGGATGTTCGGCGGGAGGTCCGTGGGAGCGAGGTTTGCATCCACTCCGATCCCGAGGAGCGTATAGTGGACCGTGTCCGCCTCAGCCGCAAGTTCCAGCAGGAGGCCAGAAACCTTGCGGTCACCGATGTAGATATCATTTGGCCACTTGATCAGGGCGCCGATCCCAAACTCCCTCCTGATGGCCCTCGCCACGGCGATGGACGCAGCCATGGTGATCATGAAGAGGTGGTCCATGGGAATGGTGGGTTTGAGGATGACGGTGACCCAGATCCCGCCTTCCGGAGAGACCCACGAGCGGCCGAGGCGGCCGATGCCTCCGGTCTGCTCCTCGGCGATGATGACGGCGCCATGCGCGCATCCGTTCTCCCTCGATGCACAGAGTTCCTTGGCCACTCCGGTGGTGGAGGGAATGCTCCGGAAATACTTCAAATCCTTTCCGATAACCCGGGTCTTCAGGTGTCTCCTTATCTCGTAGGGGAGGAGCCGGGGGGATCGGGAGACGAGGGCATATCCTTCGGTCCGGGAGGCCGAGATCTCGTAGCCCATCTCGCGCAGTTCCCTGACATGCTTCCAGACCGCGGAGCGGGTCATCCCGAGCCGTTCGCTTAAGGATGCCCCCGATACCGGCCCGTCTGCCTCGTCGAGGAGCGCCAGAACCCGGAAAGCGGCTTCATTCATAGCAGGTCATCATCTCCTTGCTGGGATCTGTTCGGTGGGGAGCGGGCAGGGATCTTTCCCGCACACCTGTTTGAGGATCTCGGTCTGGTGCTCCATGAGCGTCGCTAGATCGAAGATACCGGTGATATCCACGACGCCGATCGCGCCGATGGACTCCCCCGCATCGGACCGCAGTGGTGCGACGATGACCGGGACACCCTGGTAGGGGCCGGACTTCGGGCTGGTCTTGATGAGCATGTTCTTGGCAATCGCTTCCTCAAGGACCGGGCCGGTATACCGGTCATCGACCACGCTCCCGTCCTCGATCCGGAGCCCCGGCTGTTCCCGCGAACGGGCGGTGACAGGAAGGCGGTTTAACAGCTGGTGAAGGCACATGAGGACAGGAAGATAATCCTTCGCCTCTGAACTTGCTGAGATGGTAAACCGGTCCATGGGATCACTCACATCTTCAAGTCTTTGTACACCTAAAATAAGGTTTCTCTGTCTGCGGTACAGAACTCCTGCACAAAGGGCCGGGAGGGATATTCGTGGAACGAGGTCACGACGATGACGCCCTCTCCGAGGGGATGGCAGACCATGAGCGCCCGTCCCTCTTCGCCTCTTGCAGCGACGAGTCCTTCCACGTCCTCAAAGTATCCGTCGCACTCGACCTCATCGCCCGAGAACTGGTCCAGGATGGTGCAGGGAGAGGGTACGTTCTCAAAGGTCACCCTGGTGCGGAAGTACTCGTGCCGGTAGTTCAGCCGGAACGGGAGCCAGTCGTAGCTGGCGGGTGACGGGTCCATGGCACCAAAGACGAGCAGGCGCCCGCCCTGCTCCACGAACCGGCGTATGCGGGGGGATGATGCCCTGAGTGCGGGGAGGAGTCCTGAGAATTTCGGGTTTGCAAACCCGGTCGGCACGATCAGGGAGACGAATTTAGCGCGGAAGAAGGGGGCGGCGAGCATGTGAGGGGTGACGAGCTCGCATGCCACCCCGCAGTCTTCCAGGTAGCGGTTGAAGAGCAGGCTGCAGTCCCACACAAGGCCGGCCCTTCTCGTCATCCCTTGATGACTCCCAGCGGTTCAAAACGGGCCACCTTCTTCGAGATCCCCGTCTGGTGCACCACTTCCACCACCGCATCACTCTGCTTGTACGCCCCGGGTGCTTCCTCCGCGATCCCGGCCCTGCTCGCTCCCCTGATGATGATGCCCTTCTCCTTCAGATTCGCCTGGACGTTCTCCCCCCGCCACTTCTTCTTGGCCGCCGTGCGGCTCAGGATCCGCCCGGCCCCATGGCAGGTGCTCCCGAATGTTTTCTCCATGGCGGCACTGGTCCCCTTCAGGAGGTACGAGGAGGTCCCCATGCTCCCCGGGATGAGCACCGGCTGGCCGATCTCTCGGTACTCGGACGGGATCTCCGGCGAACCGGGGCCGAATGCACGGGTGGCACCCTTCCGGTGGACGCAGACCTTCATCCTCTTTCCGTTCACCTCGTGCTCCTCCATCTTGGCCACGTTGTGGGCAACGTCATAGACGAGCCGCATCTCTTCGTATTCAACCCCGTAAAGCGATTCGAAGACCTTCCTGACCCAGTGCATGATCGTCTGGCGGTTCGCCCATGCGTAGTTGGCAGACGCGGCCATGGCGGCAAAGTAGGCCCTGCCTTCCCCGCTCGCGACCGGGGCGCAGGCAAGCTGGCGGTCAGGAAGCGTGATCCCGTATTTTTTCGTCGCCCCCTCCAGTATCTTGAGATGGTCGGTGCAGACCTGGTGGCCAAGCCCGCGCGACCCGCAATGGATCATGAAGCAGACCTGGCCTGAAGCGATCCCAAAGGCCCTGGCCGCCTCCTCGTCGAAGATCTCCCGCACCACCTGTATCTCGAGAAAATGATTCCCGGACCCGAGGGTCCCTACCTGCGGCATCCCGCGCTGCTTTGCCTTCGGGCTCACTTGGGAGGCATCTGCCTCCTCCATGCACCCTTCCTGCTCGCAGCGTTGCCGGTCACCCGGAAGCCCGTACCCCTCCTCGACCGCCCACGCGACCCCGTCCTCCATCATGGCGTCGAGTTCCTTCTCCTTCAGACGGAGGCTGCTCTTGGCGCCCACCCCCGTGGGGACCTCCGAGAAGAGCCGCTCGATCAGTTCGCGCCTCCTGTCGAGCGCCTCCTCCTGGAGGGGGGTCGTGATCAGGCGGACGCCACAGTTGATATCGAAGCCGACCCCTCCCGGAGAGATGACACCCTCATCCATGGAAAATGCACCCACGCCGCCGATGGGAAATCCGTATCCCCAGTGGATGTCGGGCATCCCGAGCGAGTACTTCTGGATACCGGGAAGAGTCGCCACATTTGCCAGCTGCTGCACCGCCCCTTCTTCCAGCGATACTGCGAGTTCCTCGGAGAGGAAGAACTTCCCCGGCACCCGCATATTGGGCGTGAATCCGGGAGGGATTTCCCACTCATAGGGGCCGATTCTCTTGATTCCTTCCAGCATTCTTCCACCTCATACGTCAAGGAGTATATCTACTACATACTCCTCGCCCTGTTTAATGATTTTCAGTCCGGAATAGGATATCCCCTTGACCCCGGCCCCCTCGCTGTGCCGGTCGGGATCGACCGGCTCCCCGTGGACCACCGCAGAGAGTCCTTTTTCCCCGAGCTCCACCTCGACACGGGAAAATGCGATCCCTTCTGCATCGAGAAGGAAGAGGAGCTCGGAGAGAAATTCGGCAAGCAGCGATTCTGAGATCTCTCCCTCGAGCGTGAAATGGTGAGTGACCCCGCGGTCCCGTGCAGCGCCGCCGAAGATAACATGGCTCAGGGCACGGGCCGCCTCGGAAAAGAGCTCCTCGAGCCCTTCGCCGCGTACCCGGATGCGCACGTCTGCAGTGTGTTCAAGTTCCTCAAATGGCATGCTGACCTAATAATCGCAGAGAAAGCGCGGAATCATCGTCTCATCGATGCGGTCTAAGTAGCGGGACTGGTACATGGAGACATAGATAATCTGTCCCTCCACGTAGATCTCGAGATCCGTGGCCTTCGGGGGTTTGATCATGGTCGAGAGGAGGATGGGCCCGCCACACGACGTGCAGATACGAAAATTGCACCTCTTCTCCCGGATATAGGTGCGGACACCCTCGGAGACCGTGATCCTGTGCGAGGGGGATGTGCTCCCGGTACCGGTGTCCATGGTGATCTATCTTCTCTGGCAGGATGGGTAAAAACAGTTCCCTTTCAGGCGTCCCCGGTCACGCGGGCGACGATATCGATGTACTGCTGCTTCAATTCGTAGGATGACGTTGCGGTATCCGGACTGCGCCGCACGTGGAGTATCCCGATCCTGGAGGCGATGATCCCCACCATGGAGGCGACGGAGTGGTAGGTGAGGGAGAATCTTGCCTGCAGCTGGGCGTAGATTTCGGCCACGGTGAGGCTCCGGGCTTTCATGAACATCTCAAGGATCGCACGCCGGACCCCGGTCTGGTCCCGCGAGAGGTATTTTTTCAGGCGGAGCTCGATCTCTTTCTTCAGGTCCCCCGGCGCTCTCATACCATGGTGTATTCGGGATTTTTTATTTATACCTTTTCATTCGTTCGCAAATTTTGGTGCATTTGCCCAAAAAGCCTAAAATTGGTCTTGCAATAGGTGCACACTGATCCCGATCGGAGGAAAACGGGAGCGAGATGAAATCTGTGGAGATATTGGATATCCCAAGGTTTTATGGAAGGAAGTGATATACCGTTAAGTAATGGATCTCTCCTACAATATCGGCAACTATACGCCGGGGCAGATGGCTGCCCTGCCCATCGCGCTCTTCATCCTCGCCCTCATCTTCCTCGGTTTTAACACTGTCTCGACCGGGATGCCGGTAAACCCCGGGATTGATTTTGCGGGAGGTGTGGCCGTCACCATCTTTACCGGAGATACCAGCGATGAGCTGCGGTCGTATTTCCAGGACTTCCCCCTGCAGAGGGTGCAGGGGCTGGAGGACGGAAAGTACCTGGTCTTCTCCTCGGTGGATGACGAGGAATTCGAGGCTCTCCTGGCCAGGGTCACGGAGCGGTACCCCGACGCGAAGGTCGAGCAGATAGGAGAGACCTTTGGGAGAACCCTCCAGGAGCAGGCAACGCTTGCCCTCCTCCTCTCGCTTGCAGGGATGTCAGTGGTGGTCTTCATCGCCTTCCGGACGGCGGTCCCTTCGCTCGCGGTCGTCCTCTCGGCCGTATCTGACATCACGATCTCTGCCGCATTCATGGACGTGCTCGCGATCCCGCTCTCCCTCGGCACCACCGCGGCCCTCCTCATGCTCATCGGGTACTCGGTGGACAGTGACATCCTGCTCACTACCCGGGTGCTGAAACGGAAGGGGAAGGTGGACGAGAAGCTCCAGGGAGCGTTCCGGACCGGCTTTATCATGACCACGACCACGCTCACGGCGGTTTTTGCCATGTTCATTGTCTCTTCAATCGGCCAGGTGACGATCATCCGGGAGATCTCCACGGTCCTCCTCATCGGCCTCGTCGTGGACCTCGCCAATACCTGGCTCCTGAACGCGGGCATCCTGAAGTGGTACCTGCAGAGGAGGGGTGCACAATGAAGACCGATCCGAAAGGCGGGCTTTTTGCAGACTGGCGCATCCTCCTGATGATCGCCCTTATCATCCTCTCGGTGGCCAGCATCTACCTCCCCCCGAATCCCCAGCGGGGGATCACCGGGAACCTCCAGCTCGGCCTTGACCTTGAAGGCGGCGCGTGGCTGCAGCTCTCTTTCAAGAGCGTGGTGGTGGGCTATGAGACTGATCTCTCCACTGCAGAGTTCGTGAGCGCATTGGGCGACCGGATCGATGCCGAGATCTACCCAGCGGGCGAGAACCGGCTGGAGATCCGGACGCTGATTGAGCGCGAGGAGCTCGAGGGGATCTTTGCAGAGGCCGGGGGGAGGGTCGTCAGCTATACCCCCGGGGTCTCGCCGGCGACCGGGAATGATATCAAGCGGATCCTGGAGGAGAAGATCAATACCCTCGGCACCCGGGATGCGAAGGTGAACACGCTCACCAGCTTAAACGACGTCACCCGGTATATCCGGATCGAGCTTGCGGGAGTGGATATCGCCACCGCCCGCGAGATCGTGGGCAAGCAGGGGAAATTTGAGATACGGGTCCAGACGTCCGGCAACGGGACCGCCCATGTGCTCTTCGGGGATGCGATCACGGGCGTGAAGACCCCGCAGCAGTACCCGCCGGGAAGCAACAGCTGGGGGGTCGGTTTCACCCTTTCTGCCGAAGGTGCGGAGGCCTTCAGGGATGCGGCCATACAGTACGGTGCGGTGGACAACCCCGCAAACCACGAGCTGATCATGCTCCTCGATGACACCGTGGTGTACAGTGCCCCGCTCTCTGAGGACCTTGCCGGCACCCTCCGGACAAAGACCGTGCGTGAACTTTCCGCCTCCACCGGCTACGGGGAGGAGGGCCTGGGAGACGCGAAGACGCTCGAGATCCACCTCCGCGCCGGGGCCCTGCCCGTCGACGTGGAACTGGCCGGCTCCGGGTCGGTGACCGCGGCACTCGGTGAGCATTTCAAGAATATGAGTCTCCTCGCCGCGCTCTTCGCACTCGTCGCGGTCGGGGTCACCATCTTCTACCGGTACCGGGAACCGGCGATCGTGCTGCCCATGGTGGGTACCAACATCGCCGAGATTGTCATCCTCCTCGGGATCGCACGGTTCATCCAGCAGCTGGATCTCGCGAGCATCGCCGGTCTCATCGCGGTCCTCGGGACCGGGATAGATCAATTGGTGGTCATCACCGACGAGGTCCTCTACGAGGGGAGGGTCCCCTCTCCCAAGCTCTACCTGGCAAGGCTGGGACGTGCCCTCGGGATCATCATGCTGGCAGCCGCCACTACCGTCATCGCCATGCTCCCGCTCGCCCTCATGGACCTCTCAACCCTGCGCGGTTTTGCGATCATCACCATCCTCGGCGTCCTCATCGGGGTGATCATCACGAGGCCCGCGTACGGCAGGATCATCATGTCGATCCTCTCAAAATAACCTCCTTTCTCCCTGTTTACTGCATATCAAAACCCATATGAATCAGCGGTCCCATACCCTTCATATCACGTCTGCGAGTACCAATGATCTTGCAAATTTGTGGTGAATGGACATGGGAAAACCTGTACTGATAGATTTTTCTGCAAAATGGTGCGGTCCATGCAAGCGGCAGGGCCCGATCATCGAGGAGCTGAAGGAGCGGATGGGGGACGCGATCGAGGTCCGGGTCATCGATGTGGACCAGCATATCGAGGAGGCGGTCAAATACGGCATCCGGGTCGTGCCTACCCTGGTGATCGAGAAGGATGGCAAAGTAATCCATACGCTGGAAGGGGTTACCTATACCGACAGGCTGCAGGCCCTGCTCACCCCGCTGGTGGAGTAGATGAAGATCGGGATCATCGGTGGGACAGGGGATATCGGGGAGGGGATGGCGCTCCGCTTCTCCCAGAAGCATGATGTGATCATCGGTTCGAGGGAGAAGGAGAAGGCCTGCACGACAAGTGAGGCGACGATCTCGGCGCTCCGCCAGAGAGAGATCCGGACCTGCAGCTGCGAGGGTGAAGAGAACCAGCAGTGCGTGGAGGAAGGGGATATCGTGATCCTGGCCATTCCGTACCGGTTCGTCCGTTCCACCCTCGCCGAGCTCTCCGGGTTTGAGGACAAGATCGTGGTCAGTCC
>JAVVFN010000046.1:0-9740 GCA_032250645.1 Methanomicrobiaceae archaeon
CTGGGGCACTGTCTTCCAGAACGACATGGACACGGTACAGGACATCACCACACGCCCGGAGAAGATGAAGGAGGCCTACGAGAAAGGCCATGTGATGGGCACCCTCATCAGGGAGGCAAAAGAGAAGGCTACATGAGCCCGCGCTGCTTGAGGCTCACCCATCCCCTCTTCCCCACCACGATGTGATCGAGCACCCTGATACCGAGGATCGCGCCTGCTTCCTGCAGCTGGCGTGTGATCTCCACGTCCTGCGAGCTCGGGGAGGGATCGCCCGAGGGGTGGTTGTGCACAAAGATGACCGAGGCAGCCCGGTCGGTGATGGCGTCGGCATACACTTCCCTGGGGTGAACGGGGCTATGGTTGAGCAGACCGACAGTGACCGTCCGTTTTGCGATCAGCTCCCCTGCCCCATTGAGGGTAAGGCAGAGAAAATGTTCCTGCTTCTTCCCGTTCAGGTCCGAGACGAGGGGGAGGATATCCTCCGGGGAGGTAATCTTCACCACATCCCTGACCAGAAAGCGGCGGGCCAGTTCGAATGCAGCCACGATCTGGCATGCCTTGGTGGGGCCCACCCCCTCCACCGAGAGCAGGTCTTCGCAGGAGAGGTGAACGCCCTTCTGCTGAAGGCAACGGGAGATCTCGCGTGATATGGCATAGACATCGCGACCGGGTACTCCCCTGCCGATGATGGCAGCGATCAGCTCCTTGTCCGAGAGCTTTTCCGGGCCGCTCTTCTGGAGTTTCTCCCGCGGTCGGTCGGCTTTGGGGATGTCCTTTAAAGGTTTCATGGCTTCTGTAGTAATTTTACGCCCGTGTTCCATTTTTTTGTTTTCATTTCTCTTCCCCATGCGGGAGTGAAAGTTTAAGAGAATGGGGGTCGATGATTTCTCTATGTCTACCAGAGAGAACGCGATGGAAGCATTTGCCGGAGAATCCCAGGCGAACAGGAAGTACAGCGTATTTTCTGAAAAAGCCACGGCAGAGGGTTTTCCCAACGTGGCAAAGCTCTTCAAGGCGGCCTCAGAGGCCGAAGCAATCCATGCAAAGCGCCTGCTCTTTGTCCTGCAGATGGTCGATTCCACGGAGAAGAACCTTGAGGGAAGCGTGCACGGCGAGACGCACGAATATACCGAGATGTACCCGGCGTTCATCGAGGAGGCCAAGAATGAGCACCAGACTGATGCAGAGACCATCTTTACCCATGCGATGAAGGCGGAGAAGGTCCATGCGGGCCGTTACGCCATCGCACTTGAAGCGGTGAAGGCAGGGAAGGATGTTGAGGTAAATGCGGTGTATCTCTGTCCTGTGTGCGGGAATGTTGAATTGAACGAAATCCCGGCCAACTGCCCGATATGCGGAGTCCCCGCACGCATGTTCCGGGAGATTTCTTAATCCTTTTTCCTGTTTTATCTCCCCGAATGCTCAATATTCATATAGGATCAGGGCAGATATCATCGACGCATGCCCGAGGTCAAGGTCTATACGACGAAAGGGTGCCAGTACTGCCGGCTCACCAAGGCATTCCTGCAGAATCACGGAGTGGAGTACACAGAGATTGATGTAGGTACTGATCGAGACAAAGCAGAAGAGATGGTGGAGCTGACAGGGCAGCTTGGGGTCCCGGTCACGGTCGTCGGGGAGGAGGTGATCATCGGGTTTGATCTCGCAAGGCTCAAGCAGCTGTTCGAGAAACCCGGAGAGGACGGGCTTTATGATGTGGTCATCATCGGGGGCGGGCCTGCAGGGCTCACTGCCGGGGTGTATGTCGCCCGTAAGATGCTGCGGGGGGTCATCCTCACGGAGAACGTCGGGGGTCAGGCCCTCGAGAGCTGGGCCATCGAGAACTATATGGGGTACCGCATGGTCACCGGGGAGGAGCTGATCTCGAAGTTCGAAGACCAGGTCCGGGAGCTGAATATTCACATCGAGCTCGACAGCGTCGCCAAGGTCGAGAAGGAAGACGGAAAATTCCTGGTGCATACCGCTTCGGAACAGTCCTTTCTGGGGACAGCGCTGATCATCACCAGCGGCGTTGCTCCCCGCTGGCTCGGTCTTCCCGGGGAAGAGAAGTTCATCGGGCACGGGGAGAGCATCTGCGCCACCTGCGACGGGCCTCTCTTTAGGGATAAGGTGGTGGCAGTGGTGGGGGGCGGGAACTATGCCCTCACCACCGCGATCGAGATGAGCAAGCTCGCAACAAAAGTCCACCTCATCGTCCGGAGCAGCATCAAGGCAGACGAGATCTATAAGCGATCCTACGAGGCGAAGGAGAATATCGTGACCCATACAAACTACGTGGTCTCTGCGCTCCATGGGGACGCGTTCCTCTCCGGGATCACCATCAGGGAGAGGGAGACCGGCGAGGAGAAGCGGATCGACGTGGAAGGACTCTTCCTGGCCATCGGGCATGAACCCAATACCGGCTTTCTTGACGGCTTTCTGGAGACGAACCGGCAGGGAGAGATCATCGTGGACGAGAACTGCCATACCAGCAAGCCCGGTGTCTTTGCAGCCGGGGATGTGACCTGTGTCAATGGTAAGCAGGTGATCATCGCGGCAGGGGAAGGGGCAAAGGCGGCCCTCGAGGCCTACGATTACGTGATGCGTTCGGGGTCCTAGTCAACGCATCAGAGGTCCGCCGATGCGGCATCGAGTGCTGCCGCCATCTCCAGGGCGGAAGGAAACCGAAGGTCCGGCCTCTTCTGCAGGCAGCGCATGATGACAGTATCAAGTGCTGCCGCTTCAGGAGAGATCGTGGACGGGAGCGGGGGATCGTGGTGGAGGATCGCCTCGGAAAACTCTGCGATCCCGGTACCCGGAAAGGGGTGTCTCCCGGTGACCATTTCATAGAGGACGACCCCGAGCTGGTAGAGATCGGTCCGCCCGTCTGAAGGCCCATAGGTTGAGGGTGCGATCTGTTCGGGGGCTGCGTATGCCAGGGAGAACCCGGAGATGCTGGACTCCCCTGCATCCGAAAGGACCTTTGAGAGTCCCCAGTCGGTGATCTTCGGCACCCCGTCTTCATCAAAGAGGATGTTCTGGGGTTTGATGTCACGGTGCACCAGTCCTCTCTCGTGCGCAAACGCGAGCCCTTCGGCAATGCCTCTCGCGATGACCACCGCACGTTTCACCGGGATGGGAAGATTGCATCCGGCGAGGGAAGCGGGGCAGTACTCCATCTCCACGTAGGGGGCCGGGAGGATGTTGACAGTGAAGACCTTCACGATATTGGCATGGGAAAGGCCCTCCCATACCCGCATCTCCCGCATGAAACTCCTGCCCGTCGCCTCGTCAAAACTCCGGGGCACCTTGATCGCGACCATGGTCCCGTCGCTTTTGCGCCTCCCCTGGAAGACGAGGGCGATTCCTCCCTTTCCCACGCAGGAGAGCTCCGTATACTTCTCCTGCAGCTCGAGGGGGAGATAGGCGGATTTTGCGGTATATTCTTCTGGCCCCTGCGTTGGCGGGAGCGTGGCCCGCGAATCGGCAGTCTTCTTCTCCAGCGCGTACGAATGGAGCACAGTCAGGGCGATGGACAGGGGGAGCAGGATGTAGAGGAGACGGTGCATCCCGATGAACTTTGCCGCCACCCCTTCCTCGGCCATAAGCAGTACAAGCCCCATGGTGACGAGGGCGATGATGGCCCCGCTCCGGTGCAGGAGGACAGAAGGACGGCCTTGCAGGGTCTCATACCCGAGGATGAAGGAGCCTGCAGCGAGGTATATCAGGAGAAAGCCCATGATCCCGGTGATCGGATAGAACCTCCCCTCGGCCTCTGCGACCGAAAACCCGGTGCTGATGGAGACTGCGGCGATAAGGAAGAGGAACGCTCCGGCCACGAAGTAAGCCGCGGCACAGATGAGGGTGTCCCGGGGCGAGAGCGTGGAATGGAACTCTGCAGATCCCGGCCTGCCGGTGATGTGGACCATCACCGCAAAGAGCCCGGCAAACAGCATCAGGAGTGCGATGCCTGCGATGGCGGTGAGCCATGCCAGATCGCCCTCTCCGGAGACCGCCGCCCGGGCGGGAGCACCGATCACTTGAAACCCGGAGAGCGCCACGCATACGAGCGCCCCCAGGAATGCCTTCTTCCTCATCAAAACAAGAAGATTTTCTGGTTAAAATTGTGTGCGCCAGAGTAATGGGATTTTCGTTTCTTCACTCCTTCCCGGACCCCGAGCTCGTGAAGACCAGCGTGGCTGCCTGGTTCCCTTTCCCAAGGTCAATCACATCTCCGTTTTGCAGGAGGACCTCCACCCCGGGGATGAGCGGTTTTCCATTGAGTACGGTCCCGCCGGTACTCCCCCGGTCTTCGATATAACAGCCCGGACCCCTTTTTTGGATCACCGCGTGGGGCTTTGTGATGCGGGTGACTGCGCCGTAGTCCTCGGCCAGCATCACATCCTGGTCGTGGACCCCCGCCGCCTTCGGGTCCGCCCGGCCAATCCTGGTCTCGGGTTTGGTCAACACATAGACCTGCCCGTCACTGGCGCCCCCGAGGAGGAGGAGCGCCGGCGGGAGTTCTCCCAGTTCTCCCGCCACGATCTCCTGTACCTCCCGGATACGTCCTGCCATATCCCGGCGGGAGAGAGCCGGTCCCATATTGGAGAATACCCCGAGGTTGCGGATGATCGCCTCCAGTCCGCCCGGGATGAGGGAGTACTTCCAGACCGGGTGCACCCCTTTTGCGGTTGGCCTGGAGAGCCCTGCCTCCTTCTTGATCACCCCGGCCCGGAGGAGTTTGTCCAGGTGTTTCTTGGTGTTCTCGTAGCTGGTCTCGATCTCGCTGGAGATCTCGCGGATATCCTTGGGCTTCTTCTCGATACTCTTTATGATCTTGAGCCTGGTTGCGCTTCCGAGCACTTCGAGGTATTCGCTGAGCTCTTCGTAAAAATCAGGCTCCTCTTCGAGCACGATCGTCTCTTCACCCTCCGGCGCAACCATACGGATACTCTCGCCGGAGGATGAAAAAGCATATCGATCCCGGCGACGGGTATTTCTTTTCCGGGCGTACATACTCCCCGGATGAAGCTGCTCCCACTTCTCGTCCTCCTTGCCCTCGCCCTCCTCCCGGGATGTACCGGCACCCCGCCCGGGGTCAGTGAAAACGTGGCCGATCTCTATTCAGGGGACATCTCCGTGCAGCGGGAGGCGGCGATGCGGCTTGTGGAGACCGGGAGCCCCGCGGTCCCCTCCCTGATCGATGTCTTCTCCTCCGGGGACGAGAATGCGAGCAGGTGGGCTGGAACTGCCCTCTGCGAGATCGGCGAGCCCGCGGTGGCCCCCCTCATCGAAGCGCTGGACGGGGAGGACGAGGCGGCCCGGATGTGGGCGATCAACACGCTCGCGTGCATCGGGCAGCCTGCCGTCGACCCGCTCCTCGAGGCACTGGGCAGCCCCGGGGAGAAGATCAGGAAGGGGGCGGCGATCGCGCTCGTGAAGATGGGGCAGCCTGCCATGCCGGCCCTCGAGAAGCTGGCGCTCTTTGGCACGGCCGATGAACAGAGGACGGTGCAGGCGATCATCGCCTCCATCCGGCTTACAGAACAGCTGCAGGAAGAGAACCGGACGAGAGCGGCGTAGGAACAGGGTCATGCACTCGAATACCATTGGATGCAGATCGTACTGGAGCCCCCTCTTCCTTGCCCTGACCTCTGCCTTCGCCATCGCGCTTGATTATACTCTCACCTGCAGGTTTGCAGAAAATCCCGGGGAGATCCTCATGAACGAGTTCTCTCCAGTCGTCCGTTTTGCCATCGAGAACCAGCTTTTTTTCCAGTTCCTGCTGGTGTTGATGGGGATCTATTTTCTGGTGAGCTATGCCGGTCTGCGACTACTCTCCCGTTCCCGCTTCTACCGTTTCGGGGTGGCGATCGTTTTGCTGGTCGCGCTCACCCACGTCCTCGGCGGGCTCTCCTGGTACTTCCGGGACCCCCTCTATTCGGCATGGGTCCAGAGTCTGGTGATCGCGCTTCTCCTCTTTGCGCTTGCCGCGGCCTCCTATACCGTCTTTTCGGTCATGAAGGAGCGGAAGGGAGAAAGAACACCGTAAAAGGAAAAAAAGAGAAATTATGAGATCTTAATATACGCCTTTGCGCTGGAATCGGCCTTCCCCTTGTCGTGATCATTGGTTCCGATATAGGCTGTTTTTATGCTGTATTCTCCCTGATCATCGAGGACCTTCAATTTCACCAGATAATACTTCGTATCGGTGAATATATGCTGGGGATTTTCTTCGATCGAATAACTTCCATCCCCAAAGTCCCATTGCCATGAGACGATCTTCCCCTCCGCATCGGTGGAGAGGTCGGAGAACCTCACCTTCTGCCCGACCTTGGGGGCATTCGGGCTCCACGAGAAGTCTGCGGTGGGCGGAGTGGCTGGCGCGGAGGCGGTGATCGTCTGCGAAAAAGTGTCCACCAGCCCGTCCGCGCTGGTCACCGTGAGGGTGGCGGTATAGGTCCCGGCTATAGTGTAGGTGTGTGCCGGGCTCACTTCGGTGGAGGTGGAGGAGGTGCCGGTGTCCCCAAAGTCCCATACCCGGGAGACGGCGTTTGTGGAGGTATCGGAGAAGACCACGTTCAGCGGCGCGGTACCGGTGGTGGGGGTGGCGGTGAAGGAGGCATCAGGCTCGACCGGCGCAAGCACGGTGATCCCGGCGGACGCGGTATCAGTATAGCCATCCACGCTTCTTGCCGTCAGGGTGACGGTGTAGGTGCCTGGTTCCGCGTAGGTATGGGACGGGTTTTCTGTGGAGGATGTCGTTCCGTCTCCAAAGTTCCATACCCATGACGTGGCGTCAAGGGAGGTGTCTGTGAAGGTGACGTCCAGCGGGGCCTTGCCCTCGGTGGGAGTTGCAGAAAACAGAGCAACCGGGTAGAGGGGCGCACGGATAGAGACCGTGCCGGTGGCGGTGTCGGAGAGTCCTTCCGCGCTGGTAACCGTCAGGGTGACGGTGTAGGTGCCCGGGAGCTGGTAGGTATGGGAGGGGTCCTGTTCGGTGGAGGAGATGCCATCCCCGAAGTCCCAGCTCCACGCAATCGCTCCGGTGGACGCATCGGTGAACTGGACGGTGTAGGGGGCTTTGCCCGAGCTGCTGGCAGGCGAGAAGACCGCCTCCGGCGGGACCGGGGCAAGAGCAGTGACTGTCGCCGTTGCAGTATCGGTGAGCATGTCCGTACTGGTGACCGTGAGGCTCACGGTGTAGGTGCCTGCATCTGTGTAGGTATGGGCGGGGTTCTGCGCCGTGGATTTTGCGCCGTCCCCAAAGTCCCATGCCCAGGCGCTGGCGTCGGTGGATGCATCGGTGAATGTAACACCGAGGGGTGCCGTCCCTGTGACCGGGTCAGCGGTGAATGCCGCGACGGGCTGGATAAGCTCGGTGACGGTGATGTATCCGGTCTTCATTACGGTATCCGAGCCGTCCGCATTGGCGGCAGTGAGGCTCACGGTATAGGTGCCGGCGGCAGTATAGGTGTGAGCCGGGTGCTGGAGGGTGGAGGAGGCGCCGTCCCCGAAGTCCCACTTCCACGCGGTCGGGTTGTTTGCAGAGGTGTCGGTGAACTGGACCTTCAGGTCTTGCTTGCCCTTGGTGGGCGTGGCGGTGAAGTCTGCCACCGGCGGATTCAATGCCTTCACCGTGATGTATCCAGTCTTTGTCTCTGTATCGGTGCCGCCTGCATTGGTGATGGTGAGGCTTACTGTGTAGGTGCCGGCAGTATTGTAGGTATGGGAGGGGTTCTGTGCGGTGGAGGTGGTCCCGTCCCCGAAGTCCCATTTCCACGCGGTGATGGCATCGCCGGCGGACCTGTCCGCAAAGTACACCCCGAGCGGTACCTTGCCGGTGGTAAGGTCAGCGGTAAAGTCTGCGGACGGTGCAGGGGTGGAAACAGAGATATACCCTGATTTTGTCTCCTTGTCAGATCCACCTGCGCCCGTGATGGTGAGACTCACCGTGTAGGTGCCGGCGGTAGTATAGGTGTGAGAGGGGTTCTGCGCGGTGGACGAAGTCCCATCGCCAAAGTTCCAGTTCCACGCGTTGATCCCGTCTCCCGTGGATTTGTCGGTGAATGCGACGGTGAGTGGGTAGGTGCCCTTCGTCGGGATACCGGCAAATGCTGCCGAAGGTGCAGGGGCGGTAACGCTGATGTAGCTGGATTTAGATTCGGTATCCGTTCCTCCCGCATTGGTGACGGTGAGGCTCACCGTGTAGGTGCCGGTGGATGCATAGGTGTGGGAGGGGTGCTGTGCGGTGGAGGTGGCGCCGTCGCCAAAGTTCCACTTCCATCCGGTGATCCCATCACCGGTGGATTGATCGGTGAATGTTACAGCCAGCGGATAGGTCCCTGCAGTCCGGTCGGCCGCAAAGTCCGCAGACGGCGCAGGGGTCTTTACTGCAATATAGCTGGGTTTAGATTCGGTATCGGTGCCGCCCGCATTGGTGACGGTAAGGCTCACCGTATATGTTCCGGCGACACTGTAGGTGTGGGAGGGGTTCTGTGCGGTGGAGCTGGTGCCGTCCCCGAAGTCCCATTTCCACGCGGTGATCCCGTCCCCGTTGGATTGATCAGTAAATGCGACGGTGAGCGGGTAAGTTCCCGTAGTGGGAGCGGCGGTAAACTCTGCCGCGGGGACCGGGGTCCTGACGGTGATGTACCCGGATTTTGTCTCGGTGTCCGTCCCGTCCGCGCAGGCGACGGTGAGACTCACGGTGTAGGTGCCGGCGGCAGTGTAGGTGTGGGAGGGGTTCTGTGCAGAGGAGGTGGCGCCGTCCCCGAAGCTCCACTTCCATGCGGTGATCCCGTCCCCGGTGGATTGATCGGTGAATGCGACGGTCAGCGGATAGGTCCCGCTGGTCGGGGTGGCGGTAAAGCCTGCCACCGGAGGCATTTTGATGGGCACGCCCGCGGCAGCGACCGCGTTATCTGCCCGGACGAGTCCTGCGCCCTGCCATTCGGCAGGCAGCCCGAGGTCCTGGGTGGTGGTGCGCAGGATCTCCCTGATCTCGGTACTGGAGAGGGAGGGGTTTGCCGATTTCACGAGCGCTGCCACCCCTGCCACGTGCGGGCAGGCCATGGAAGTGCCGCTCTTGTACGAGTACGTCGATCCTGGAATGGTGGAGTAGATGAAAACACCCGGTGCCATGACCTCCACGGCAGGACCGGTGGAGGAGAAGGAGGCACGCTGGTAATTTGAGGTCATTGCAGCAACTGCAATTACCGAATCGTACCGTGCCGGATACTTCACCGAGTCCCCGGTCCCGTCCGTATTCCCGCTGTTCCCTGCCGCGGCAACAACCGTCACCCCTGCCGCGTACGCGTTGTTACAGGCCTGCTCGAGCCCAAGGGAATAACTTCCACCCAGGCTCATTGAGACGATGTCCATGCCGTTTGCCACTGCCCAGTCAACCCCTGCGATAATGTCACTGTAGCGACCGAACCCATCGTAATTGAGCACCTTGACTCCATAGAGCTCGGCCTCTGGCGCAACGCCGATCAACCCGATCTCGTTGTCGAGGGCGGCGATGGTCCCGGCACAGTGGGTGCCGTGGCTGTGGTCGTCCATGTAGTCTGTCGTGTAGTCCACGAATGATACGCCGCCGGCCACATTCAGGTCAGGGTGGGTGTAGTCGATCCCGGTATCGATCACCGCAACCTTCACCGCGTCCCCGGCGGGGGCGCCCGCGTCAAGAACGAAGTTTCTGTCCGCGTCCCAGACAAGGTCTGCCTGCACGGCATCCA
>JAVVFN010000047.1:0-9710 GCA_032250645.1 Methanomicrobiaceae archaeon
GGGGAGACGCTGGTCGCCCACGGGTGTGCCACCCATGACTTCAACCTGGTATCCGAGAAGGAAGCGGACAAGATCATCGATGCGGTGAGGCGGTCACAGGAGGGCCTCCGGTACCACCAGGCTGCCACCTGCTCAGGCCGGTACTCCTGTGGCAGCGTGCAGGTCCTCGTGCAGGGATTCGGCGATTCCGTGCTGTTGGTCTCGACCCGCTCCCCCTTAAAGACCGAGGACCTGGACTTTTCCATCGGGCTTGCCATTCTCGCCGACAACCGGAGGCACTATTCCCATGTGCTCTTCGTGGACGCCCACAACAGTATGGTGAACGTGAGTTTACCGGTAATGCCCGCGACCCTCACCGCGTACGAGTACATGCGGGCGTGCGAGGACGCGGTGGCGGGATGCGTGGACGAGGCGGAATCAGCACTCAGGGTGGGGACCGGACATGTGCGTCTTCCCTTCAGGCGGGAGGACGGGTTCGGGGACCTCGGGGTGCAGGTGCTGGTGGTGGAGGCCGGCGGGCAGCGGACCGCGTACGTGCTCTTCGACGGGAACAACATGACGAGCGGCCTCCGTGAGAGGATCCGCCTGCCGCTCCTCGAGCTGGTCGACGAGTGCGAGGTGCTCACCACCGACACCCACTCGGTCAACACCCTCAGCGGGATCAACCCGGTGGGCCACCGCGTGCCGCTGGAGCGGTTCTACCCGCACGTCGAGGAGGCGGTAAGAAAGGCCATCGCCGACCTCTCCCCTGCGGAGGCGGCCGGGGCCACCGCATGGTGCGAGGGCGTGGTAGTCTTCGGTTCGCACCGCATCTCGCAGCTCGCAAGCACGGTCAACACCATGCTCATCTACATCGCGCCGCTCGGCGTCGGCCTCCTCTTCTTCGCCTTCATCCTCTCCTTCCTTGCTTACCTCGTCCTCACCTGAAACAGGGCTTGGCGCACGTCATCCAAAACCACCAAGATTTTTTGCCATTCGGCGCCAATGAGATGCAGGGCGAGGGTATCTAAGCCAGGCCAAAAGAGCCGGACTTAAGATCCGGTGGAGCAGTCCTACGTGGGTTCGAATCCCATCCCTCGCATGCATTTTTTTAAAATTCAGGTGATTTGAAAAAAGGAGGCAAATTGGTTTGGGGGAGGATCTTACACCGACCGCTCCCATCCCTGGCCCATGTCGATGAGCGGCCGGACCTCGGTGACCTCGAACATCACCATGGCGTGGACCATGGCCGCCGCCTCCTCACCGGCAGCCTTCGCCATCTGGGTCTTGAAGTTGTCGAGCATCTGCCCTGACGTTGCCAGGTCTTTTACCTTCAGGTAGACCCGAATCCCTTTCCAGTCCATGAACTCTTCCCCGGGCACAACAATAAGGAACACGGCATGCGGGTTCTGCTGGAGATTGGCAAGCGTACGGTTCTCCCCCAGCCCCATGACCACGGTCTCCTCGTCGGTCATGCGGGGCGAGCCGAAGACCGCGGAATCTACCTTCCCTGCTTTGTCCGCCGTGCTGAGCGTTCCGATCCTCGGTGATTTGTTGAAGTATTCCATGAGTTTTGATGTCATATGGTATCACCCTGTTTGGGTGGTTTTGGTGGGATGGGAATTAAGGTTTGTGGGGGCCAGCGCTCCCCCGGTCACCTGGGTCCGTTGCCAGGGAGTGCCCGTCGGTCCAGCACGGAGGATGAAGCAATACTGCGCCACTTTGCGCGCGATTCATGCCATAGAACTATTATTTCACGAGGATAACCCTCGCATTATGAAGATCCTGGTCATCATGGGCAGTCCCCGGAAGGGAAATACGTACCGTGCCGCAGAACGCATCCGGGAAGTCCTGCAGGAGAAGGTCCTGGTGGAATGGGAGTACGTGATGCTGGGGGACCTTGATATTGCGCAGTGCCGGGGATGCCTGACCTGTTTTTCGAAGGGGGAAGAATACTGCCCGCTGAAGGATGATATCGCGGGCCTTGAGGAGAAGATGCAGGAGGCGGACGGAGTGATCTTCGCCACGCCGGTCTACGGGATGCAGGTCTCAGGGCTGATGAAGGTATTCATCGACCGGCATTCCTACATCTTTCACCGCCCCTGTTTCTTCCGCCAGAAGGCCCTGCTCCTCACCACCACCGGCGTGCTGGGGATCAGGGACGTGCTGGACTACCTTGACACGGTGGCCCGGATCTGGGGGCTTGAGGTTGCCGCACGGGTGGGGATCACCACCGGAATTCTCCACGAGGAACGGCAAAAGGAGAATGACAAAAGGATTGTGGCGGCCGCAGAAGCCTTTCTCGACGCACTCCAGCGGGGATCGAGATCAAGGCCCGGATTTTCGGACGTGATGGTCTTTCACGGCCAGCGGGCAACCTTCGATGAGCTGGGAGAAGAATGGTCTCCCGCTGATCATTCCTACTGGACCGACCAGGAATGGCTGGAGAAGGGCAGGCGCTACTTCGTGGACGTGCCGGTCAATCCCATCTACCATCTCATCGGTACGATCATGGAATGGTATCTCCGGCGGCAGACGCGGAAGGATCTGGCGAAGGTTGCATGACTTTGAAGAATTAAAAAAGGACAATTTTCATTCAGATATCACAAATCTGGTGGTCCCGGGTAACCGGGCGATCATCAGGGGCCGGGTCATATCCACCCTCCCGCCTCCCAGATTCCTGTGGGGACCGGGATCTGCATGGTTGTGGTGGATAGCGTGACCGGGAAAGGGGTTGACAGGATATCGATGACGAGAGACGAGGTGGGCTCCCCGCCCCTGATCCCATCCCATGCCCGGGTCAACAGTGGACGTCCGGGAGAACCGTCTCGGCCGCGGGATTGTCGGTATCGCCCGGGAACACCACCTTTACATCATACATGGCACCGGCAAAGAAGCTCAAATTGTAGTTAAAAGAGCCGTCTGCCTGAGTCGTCGCCGGGGGGGAATATTGTAGCCACTCCCCTTCACGCCAGCTTTCCGTGTAGATCTCGAGGGTTCTTCCTTCAAGAGGCACCCCCCCGTAGCTGAGGAGTGTTCCGCGGAGTGTTCCCTCACAATGTTCCCCGTTACAGTGACAGGTTGAATCGTCGAAGGACAATGTGAGGTGAGTTTCATACAGGCAGGTCTGTTCCACTTCCCCGGATACAGATGCCGCGTAATACTCGTCACCGGGGAATCGCGCCTGGTACTGATAGGTGTCACCGGCAAAGGTGGAGCGAGTGAAGCTGAAGGAGCCATCCTCCTCCGTGGTGGTGGTTGCCACCTTCGACCAATCATAACCCTGTCCGTAGTTTGCCCACTGGTAGAGCTCGATGGTCCTCCCCGCACCCGGGGCGCCACTCCCCCCTTCCCTGAGGAGCTGTCCATCGAGAGTGTACTCGAATGCGTTATTGAAGGTCTTGGAGCAGTAGTCGGACGCGGACATGGTGAGCGTGGAGGGTAACGGCCTCTCCGGGGGTGTCGGCCCCGCAGTGGGGATCGCCATCTCTCCAGTGAGTGGTCCGGACTGCCCGGCCCCGGTGAGGATCAGGACTGCCATGATGACGATCGCCACCGCTGCGACAATCATGATGTAGAGATTCTTCCGCTTCATGCAGGATCACCCGGTTGGATACATGAAAGTGCAATACTAAAGGGATAAAGGGAGCGTACCGGTGCCTTCCGCTCCTCGTTCTGCCATCGGCGTCGGGCAGGGGCGGCTCTATGAATTTATTATACTTGATTGGGAAGCCTGGTACTGATCATCGCCCGCAAAGACCGCGAAATATGCGCTGGGACTATACTCGCCATACATGACGGAGAATGCGCCATTGGTCCCTGTCGTGGCAGTTTTTACGCTGTATGGGGGGTTGGCATTTTTCATGATGGTCACGGTTTGACCCGGGACGGGGGCGCCATCGAAGCTGGTCAGAGTTCCGGAGAACTGAATGGCACGTTCCATCATACCATCCTCTTTTTCTTGAAGCACCGTCACCCCCAGCGTGAGGAATGTCCTGACAGGTGTTGGAGGTGTCGGTCCCGCCGTGGGAATTGCCACATCACCCGACAGGGACCCGGTCTGCCCGGCCCCGGAGAGCCACAGGCCGATTACGATGACGAACGCCGCTACCACAACGATCATACCATAGAGATTCTTCCGGTTCATGTTGTCACCTTCCTAAATGCATTACGGTAGTGCGTACTAAAAATAAAGTGTATCCATGGCGCTGGACGGGGCGCCACTGTTTTTACCCAGCTGTGCCTTACAAATGATCATGCAACTCCGTGCGGGACCGCGATACCCTGATTCCATCTTCCGGGGGATTGTCGCGGCCCTGCTCGCGGTCTCGATCGGCCTGCTCTTCAGTGTCCTACTTCTGCGTGGCGATATGCCGCCTTCATATAATGGCATCAGCAACGCCACCCAGATTGTGGCCAGCATGACCGCTGCAGGAGCGGCTGCATGGACCTACTACCGCCGTAATCCTGACCTGCTTCTCGCACACGGGGCCTTCGCGGGAGCGACATGGACTCTTGCGAACACGTTCTGGTACGCCTACTTCATCCTGATCGGCGAAGGATTGAACTACCCGACCGTCGCGGACCTCGGGTTTGCGGGGGTCTTTCTCTTCCTCATCGCCGGATATATGGAAGGGATGGAACGCGGCACCCTTCCGTCATGGTTTGCAGCACCGGTCGCGGCACCCCTGGTCGGCATCGGCCTTTGGCTCGTGTACCTGCTCGGTGCAAACGGGAAGACCCTGACCACGCTGGTCGTTTTCATGTTGGCCGCAGTGCTGCTATCCGAAGCCATGCTCCGCTCGGCCTACCGGTATCCGCTCATCTTCGCAGCCACGATTGCCTTTGTTCTTGCCCATCTCTTTAACTCCCTTGACTCCACGCTTCCCAGCATTCCCTGGGAATTTGGAGTGGAGGCAGTCGGTCCAATAGCCGCGATCGCGTTCTCGCTCTTTGCACTCTCATACCTCGGGTATCACGGGGAGGCGGTGGCATGATCCTCGAGTTCTACCTGGCGGCATCGCTGCCGCTCTTCTTCCTCCTGATCTTCCTCGAGGACGGGCAGCGAAGGATCCTCGCCTTCCTGATCTGGGGTCTCTCGGCGGCCGTGATCTCCTACTATGTCAGCGGCGCGATCTACCCGATCCTCGCCGGGAGCACGGTCCTCACCGATGTGACCATCGCTCCCGTGGTCGAGGAGTTCACCAAGGCCCTGCCGCTTTTCGTGCTCCTGCCGGTTGTCGGGCACCGCTACTCAAAGGAACTTCTCGTGCTCGCGATGTCTTCCGGGTTCGGCTTTGCGATCCTCGAGAACTATGTCTATGTCTCAGGCTTCGTGCTCGGGGGCGTGGGCGCGATCGCGTATGCGGTGGTCCGCGGGATCACGACCTCGGTGATGCACGGGTGCATGACCGCGATCATCGGCTATGGGATCTTCCTGACCTACGGGTTCTCGAAGCGGTCTCTGCCGTCGATCCTCTTCGGTCTGTATACGGTCGCAGTGACGATCCATGCCCTCTACAACCTGCTGGTGGGTCATACCGAGTCCGGGCGGATGGTTGCGATCGGCCTGCCGCTCCTCCTCTTCGTGCTCCTGCTCATCGCCTATAACCGGGACGCCATCTGGCCCAAGGAGGCCAGTGCCACGGACTGATGGAATCAGGAAGCGGCGAAGAGCCTTCCCGGTAGAGAAAAACAATGTTGCACCGTAGGTGCTGTCCATTCTCATCTCGACATCTTTCGAGGAATCACAGGGAACCCTGGGGCCTCTCCTCATGATAGATCCATGATTTCTGCGAAAAGCTAAATGGGTCGCAGGATCTTAAGGGTGGTCGGGGATACCATGCCGTACGACACTATCGAGGAGCTCCCGAAAAGCGTCCGAGAGAATCTGCCGGAGCATGCACAGGAAATTTACATGGCGGCGTTCAACAATGCCTGGGACAACTACAAAGAGCCCGAAAGCCGCCGGGGTGATGCGTCCCGCGAAGAGACCGCACACAGGGTTGCCTGGTCTGCGGTGAAGAGCAAGTACGAGAAGGACGAGGAAACGGGCGAGTGGGTAAAAAAGTAACCCCCCATTGGAGGGCAATCTCGAGAAGGGGTTCCTCCAGATTGCGGACTGGATAACACCTGGAGCATCCTCGATGCCAGTATCAGCCGCGGATTCTCTGGAGATACAGCTTCTCGAACCCTGCGATCACAAAGATCGAGACCAGGCTGATGACGATGATGAGCGGGTCGATCGATCCTTTCACGATAATGAACGCCCCGAGCGCAATCGCGTCCAGCACGATCGCGGTGCAGAGGACCGGCCGGCTCGCCCCCACCTCTTCGTGCAAATGGCGCAGGATACCCCAGTGGACAGTGATGTCCATGACCAGATAGAAGATGGCACCCATCGACGCGATCCGGGACAGGTCAAAGAGTGCTGCGAGGATTGCCGCAATAACCACCGTATAGACCAGTGTGTGCTTCTGGATATCGCCCGGCATTCCGAAGTGGCTGTGGGGTATCAGCTTCATCTCCGTGAGGAGGGCAAGCATGCGGGAAACGGCGAAGATGCTCGCGAGAAGGCCGGACGCCGTGGCGATGATGGCGATGACGACCGTGAAAAGAGTGCCATATCCCCCGATAGCAGGCCGTGCGGCCTCTGCCAGCGAATAATCCCTGGCCGTGATCAGCTCGGGGAGGGTCAGGTTCGAGGCTACTGCAAAACAGACCGCAAGGTATACCACAAGGCAGATGATGAGGGAGATGATGATGGCGCGGCCGACGTTTTTCTCTGGCTCGACCACCTCGTCGCCGCTGTTGGTGATCGTCGTAAAGCCCTTGTACGCGAGGATTGCAAGGGCGATGGCACCGAGGAAACTCCCGAACGCGGGGTCTCCGCCTGGTGGAATAATGTTCGTCTTCAATGTGATTCCTGATGCTGCCACGGCGATCGCCGCGAAGACCAGCAGCCCCCCAATCTTGAGGACCGCGCTCACGTTGGAGACAGTTCCGATGACCTGGTTCCCTGCAATATTGACCAGGAACGCCACCACGATCAGGCCGAGGGCGAGGACCGGGACCCATTGTCCTCCCACCTCCGGGAAGAGCCGCAGCGTGTAGGTGCCGAAGGTCCTGGCGACAAGGCTCTCGTTGATGACCATCGAGAGCGCCATCAGAAGTGCCGCCCACCCTGTCACCGATGTCCTGCCGTAGGCCTTCTGGAGGATCATCGCGATGCCGCCGGCGGAGGGTTCAGCATTGGAGACCTTGATGTAACTGTAGGCACTGAACGCGCTGATGATCGCTGCAACGAGGAATGCGATGGGAAAAAGCCCTCCGGCAAGTTCTGCCACCTGCCCGGTGAGTGCAAAGATCCCGGCGCCGATCATGACCCCCGTACCCATCGCGACGGTGCCGGCGAGGGAGAGGCTTCCCTTCTCGTAATGGGGCTTGCGGCTATTCTCCATCCACACCCTCTTCTGCCTGTAACAAGAAAACAATTACGTGAAAGAACGGCAAAGATGGTGTGTAATGAAGACCGCCTTTCACATCATGCTCATCCCGACGCTCGGTTGTCCGGCCAGATGCAAGTACTGCTGGAGTTCAGAGGCAGGTTCCCCGATAATGAGTATCGATACGGTCAGGGAGGTGGTCGAATGGCTAAAAGACTTCCGAGAGGATCCTGTTACCTTCACGTTCCATGGTGGCGAGCCACTGCTTGCCGGGGCGGACTTTTACCAGGAGGCGCTTCCCCTCCTTGCCGGGGGGCTGCGTCATCTCAGGCCCTCGTTCGCCATGCAGACTAACCTCTGGAAGATCTCTCCGGAAATTGCGGAAATCCTTGCAGAGTACCATGTGCCCATTGGCTCCAGCCTTGATGGCCCGGAGGCGATCAACGATCCGCAGAGAGGTAAAGGCTACTTTAAAAAGACGCTGAAAGGCTACGAAATTGCAAAAGAGCACGGCCTTGATGTCCGGTTTATCTGCACCTTCACCTCCCGGTCTGTCGAGTTCAAAGAGGAAATTTTCAATTTCTTCCTTGAGAACGGCCTGACATTGAAGCTGCATCCTGCACTCCCCTCCCTGCGGGATGACAAGCCCGAAGAATGGGCGCTTGCGCCGGAAAAATTCGGTGATTTGCTGGTCTTTCTCCTCGAAAAATCACTGGAACATCTCGGGGAGATCGATATCATGAATATCAATGATCTCTGCAGGTGTGTCTTTACCCGCAGGGGGAATGTCTGCACCTTTGCAGACTGCATGGGAAATACCTTTGCCGTGGGGCCGGACGGGAGCATCTATCCCTGTTACCGTTTTGTGGGCATGCCGGAATATGTGATGGGTCATGTTTCCACCCGCCCTGGTATCCAAGAACTTTCGCAGTCTTCGGCCGGGAAACTGATGGACCGGTTTAAAGCATACGTCGACGAGCACTGCAGGGAATGTGCCCACATCAGGTACTGCCGGGGCGGCTGTCCGTACAACGCCATCGTGCCCACGGGGGGCGAGATCCAGGGTGTCGATCCCCACTGTGTTGCCTACAAGAGGATATTTGACGAGATCAGCGACCGTTTAAATACCGAGATGTTTGAATCCCCGTGCATGGTGCCGGGGATGTACCGGACGGCACCGGGGAGAGGCGCTAAACCTGGGATCATGTCCCTGATTCATCGGATAGTTGTCCGGTAAGACCTCAATCCGGTTCGCTGGCATACGAAGATGTCCCGGTGAATAAGATTGCCCCGGACCACGTCAAGGCGGAGAGTCCTTCCCTGTCCGCCGGATCCTGATCCCCTTGTACAATTCTGCGGCGATCACGGGCGGAAGTCCTATCAGGACCAGTATCCCCCAGTCTGCAATAGTCAGCGGCGTGGTTCCGAGGAAGAGCTGGAAGAGAGGGTGGTAGACCACGAGCAGGAGCAGGGCAGCACTCGCAAGAATGGCGACCAGCAGGTATGGGTTGGAAGAGGCCCCGATCCTGGCGAGGGGGTGGCGGAACGACCTGAAATTGAGCACATTCCAGAGCTCGATCAGGATCAGGGCGGCAAACGCCATGGTCCTTGCCCGCTCGACACCGCCAGGAAGGAACCAGGAGAAGACGCACAGGGTGGCAAGCCCGGCATAGATCCCGAGGAGGAAGATCACCGCGATTCCCCCGCGGGTAAGCACCCCCTGCTCCGGGTCGCGGGGCTTCTCCCTCATGATGTCCTCCTCCGCTGGCTCCACCCCGAGGGCGAGGGCAGGCGCCCCGTCGGTAACGAGGTTGATCCAGAGGATCTGGACCGGGAGGAGGATGAGGGGAAGGTTTAAGAACAGCGCTCCTGTGATGGCCACGATCTCGCCCACGTTTGAGGAGAGGAGATACCGGGTGAACTTCGAGATATTGTCATACTCCCGTCTCCCCTCCTCGATCCCGGCGACGATGCTGGCAAAGTTGTCATCTACCAGCACCATGTCGCTTGCCTCGCGGGCCACGTCCGTACCCTTGATCCCCATCGCAATCCCGATCTGGGCTTTTTTGAGGGCCGGAGCGTCGTTCACCCCGTCACCGGTCATGGCAACGCTCTTTCCCTCCCTGTTGAGGACCTCGATCACCCGCACCTTGTGGGCAGGGGCGGTGCGGGCCAGGATCTTGATGGTGCGGAGTGCTTCGCCGAGTTCCTCGTCACTCATGCCGGATATCTCCCTCCCGGTCAGCACTCCCTGGCTTGCAAGGCCCACCGCCTCACCCACGGCCC
>JAVVFN010000048.1:0-9674 GCA_032250645.1 Methanomicrobiaceae archaeon
AGAGTTATCTGTGAGGTGAATGACTTCACCCTCATTGTGTGCTGATGCGGTGGTTTTCCTCACCGCTGGTCATATCCTCCTGCCTGCCTGCCCACTCACGCTGATCATGCAGGATTGACTAAACCTGCCCTGCTCCCATTCCCGGTCAGACCCCTCCTAGGAGAGTGATTTTCAAAATCCAATATACTAAAATTGGGGGCGGAGAGATTGCCACACGCGCTCTATAAAGCCTCAGCCGATTCAGACTTAAATAGGCCTTAATCTTCAAATCAGAGCGCAAATCAACCAATTTTCTTGGCTTAACTGAATGAATTCATTATACTGGAAATGGGCAGAGAGCGCATAGACCAAGCCTGGTCAACGGCGTTGGACTCAAGATCCGATCTTGTAGAAGTTCGCCGGTTCAATTCCTCCCCTCGCATCGAAGCTTAGGGGATATAGATAATTCGAAAATGGAAATCTAAATCTTCACAAGTTTGTCACCAGAATCAATTCGTTCACGTTCACTTGTATTCTCCAGAAGGTGATCGCCCGGTTCTCTCAGTGGGGAGAGAGAATCCCTATTACTGCGATCGACTCGTCAGGATTCACCAGTTCATATGCGAGTCATTACTATTCTTGGCGAACCGGAAAGACCGGAAAACTGTTCCTGAAGCGCCAGCAAAGAAAATCTTTGCTTTCTGAAGACCTCAAGTGCATTTGATACCGAGAACCAGGTCATCCTCGGATTCAAGATCTCGCAGAATCCAGTCCACGATTCCCCGCATGCAGTCACCCTCCTGAGACAGTCGCTCCGGGCAGGAAGTCAGAGAGGTACGTGCCCCAGATTGTGAGATCTGAGGCAGTTGCACTGAAAGTGCAACTTGATGGACAAGGGATATGACGCAGAACCAATCCCCCAGCAGATCCGGGATGAGATGGGATCAAGATCGATGATCCCGGTACGAGAAAGGAGGAGGATACGAATCTTAGGGAGATACCGAAGACAGAATCTTTCCGAGTTCGATGAAGAGATCTATCACCAGAGAAATCTCGTAGAAACCGTCTTCTCAGTCCTCAAAAGGAGATTCGGGGAGATTCTGAAAGCACAAGGTACCCCTCTCAGGTCAAGGAGATCAAGATCAAACTGATTCTCTATAACCTCAGGATGCTGATGAAAAAATCAGTCTTTGTTGTTCTCGTTGAGGAATTCTACAGAGCCGGTAATTCTCTTCTCTGGCGTATTGTCAGAATCACGAGACGAAAACGATGCTCTTGCAAATGGGCCCAAATGTTGGATCGGAACCTGTCAGATTACCCATACGTCCAATACGGAGTATATGCCGATTGTGATGAATACCGCCGCAACGCCTCGTTTCACCCACAAATCGACTTCCTGCGCCCGCTGCAGCAGCCGTGCCACCTGCCCGATCCCACGTACCAGCAGGACAGATACCACCATCACCGGCAGGGCGGTTGCGATACCGAAAACGCCGGGAACGAGGAGGGCGTCACCGGTCCTCACGGCCAGTGGGATGAGCATCCCAAAGAAGAGCACGGCGCTGAAGGGACAGAAACTGAGTGCAAAGAGCATGCCGAGGAGAAAACTTCCCACCTTCCCCTTCTCCGACAGCATTTCCATGACCTGTGTGAGCCGTTTGCCGCTTCCGGGCAGGTTGAGGTCAACGAGATCGAGCATCAGGATTCCAAGGACAATCAACAGCGGCCCGAGGAGCACCGCTCCGTAGTCCTGGAGGAAGAAGGAAACAGCCTGTACATTGAGCCCGGCATAGACAATCACTGCAGCAAGTGCGATATACGCCACCATCCTTCCCATACCATAGAGCAAGCCGACCAGGAGCGTGTAGCGGCTGTCGTCCATACGGCGGGAAATGTAGGCAATTGCGGTGATGTTGGTGGCAAGGGGGCAGGGACTCATGGCGGTCATGATCCCGATGAAAAACGCGGCCACAAGAGGGATGCTGCTCATCCCCATCGTCTGGAAAAAACTCATCAGGTCCGTGGGGAATCCCTCCTATCCCAGCTGCTGGTCGATGATGGTCCTGATGTATGCCTCGAACCGGGGTTGATCATTGAGCATATACCAGGGGCCAAGCAGTTCCTGCTTGTAAAACCCGTTCTGGTCATACACACCGATCCAGAGCGATGACCCTGTCGGACCGTAACGTTCAAAAACTTCCCGGTTCTCCGGAAGACTCACGTCGATATGGCCAAATACAAGGCGCCCTGAACCGAGTTCCCCGGAATAGTAGGTGTTCACCGTCTCTTCGGCAAGGTTCCCCAGTGTCACGCAGGAAACGCACTGGCTCTTTCCGTGGAAGTGAAAGAGTTCAACTTTCTCCACGTCCGTTCCCGTATAGCTGACCTCGGACGACAGAGCGGGTTCTGATTTCTCTGCGCTGGTCGGAAGATCTGCATTTCCGGTACAGCCGGCAGTCAGGGAAGCGGTAATGAGAATGGCAAAGAGCAGGATTCCTGCGATGATCCTCTTCCTGGGGATTGTTGAATACATGGTGTCTCCTCTTCTCTGGACAGCGAAAAGGATGATAGCTGTCAGGCAGGTATTTCAATATATTTTGTAATGTTAGTTATTCAATGCTTCGGAAAAGTGTAAGTGATTTTTTCCACTCTCCGTTCCTCATTGGTGTTTTTGTGCAGGGCTCGTATGCCCTCCCCTCACATCCTCCTTGGCAGGGTCCTCCGGTGCATCGTCATAGTCACCGCAGTCAACAGGAGGGTGAAACCCAGCAGTACGAGCAGATCTACCATCACCGGGAAGAAATGCTGGCCGGTATACGCATGGCGGGCCAGGTCAGTGAAGTAGGTGAGGGGGGATACCGCCGCAAGGGCAAGCCCCCACGAGGGCATCTGCTCCAGAGGGACGAAGATCCCGCTGATGAAGACGAGAGGAAACTTCAGAAGAGATGAGAGCATCATGATGTTGGAGGGGACGTTCGTGGGGGGAACAGAGAGGAGCATCCCCAGGGCAGAGAAACAGCATCCCGCAAGGATGATGGCAGACGCGAGGATGAAACCGTGGAGGAGGGGGAGCCCGAGCGCCAGCCCGAGAACCACGGTGAGCAATGTGACGCCGATTCCGAACAGGAGGGATGCGATCATATCCCCGAGGACGATCGCCTCGATGGTGATGGGGCAGACCACGAGCCGCTCGAGCGTCCGCGCCGAGCCTTCCCAGGGGAATATCGCGGGAGATACGGCGGTGGCCGTGAAAAAAAGCGTCATTCCCATCAGACCCGGGAGAAGAAACGTGAGCGGAAGTTCCCGGCCACCCAGAAAAAACGCAAGGAAGAGAAAGACCGGCATGAAGATTCCGAATATGAGAACGGGGCCTTTCAAGTAATAGATACGAATATCTTTCCGGGTGATCGCCCAGGCCCGCCGCAATTGTTCGGAAAACCCGGCGGGATTCATAGCCCGCCCTCCTGCGTCAGATGCAGGAATACCTCATCGAGCGAGGGTGTGAGGGTGTTCAGCGTTACGATCCGCAATCCTCCCTGCTTGCTTGCGACCACAAGGGATTGGATCGCTACATCCTGATCTTTCGCGGTGATTCGCCACTTGTCGCCGTTACGAGTCACCCGGGTGACTCCATTCAGCCCTGCAAGGGTTGTTTCCTCCATTATCCCATCAAAACTCACTTCAATCAGGTGGATCTTCCCGATTGCCTGCTTCAGTTTCTCCGGTGCATCAATGGCGACAAGTGTTCCCCGGCGGATGATCCCTACCCGGTGGCAGAGGCGGTTCGCCTCTTCCATGTTGTGGGTGGTGAGAAAGATGGTGGTTCCGTCGCGGTTCAGATCCTGCAGCATCCCAAGGATTAGCTGGGAGCTCTGGACATCCAGACCGCTCGTGGGTTCATCCAGGAAGAGAAGGCTCGGTTCATGGAGGAGCGCCATCGCAAGAATCAGGCGCTGTTTCATCCCCTTCGAATATACCTGTACCTTCTGGTCTTTCCGATCGTACAGTCCCAGCATTCGGAGGAGTTCCCCTGATCTCGCGGCCGCACGGACACGGTCAAGTCCGTACAGGTCTCCGATCAGCATCAGGTTCTGCCAGCCCGTGAGATCGACGTACGCATTCGAGGTCTCGGGGACCACGCCGATTGTCTGCTTCGCGAGGACTGGATCCCGCCGGATGTCATGGCCAAGGATGGTGACGGTTCCGTGATCCATGGGAAGGATCCCGGTGAGCATCCGAACGGTAGTGGTTTTCCCTGCACCGTTCGGGCCAAGGAATCCGAAAATCTCACCTTCCCTGACCTCGAACGAGAGATTGTCCACCGCGGTCATGGAGCCGAAGACCTTGGTCAGATCTGTGGCCTCGATCACTCCCGGCATCCCGTATCCCCCCTCTCGTGATGACGTATCCCGAGGATAATCATCCGTGTGCGGCACCTGATGCCCTTTATTCCGTTCGCATCGACCTTCACGAGGCACGCGGGCTCCACCTGTAACTCGTGATCACCCGATACAATCGTGCCATCTCCATCAACAACGAGGAACTGTACTGCGTACGGCTCTTTGTGGGGCGAAATCTCCTGCCCGCTCTCGAGGCAGACGAGAACCAGATCGGTCTCCCCGAAATGCAGCAGGCTTCTCTCTACCGGTCGGTCTTTTGAGAATTCCGCAATTTTTTTCAGATTCAAGACACCGCCGGAATATTCTCCGGTATTTTCAGTCATCCGTCTGCCCCGTCCTGCTCTCCGCACAATTCTTGAAAGAGTAGCACGTTCTCTGCATTGCTGCTATTACTTTAAAAACTAAAGTACTAAGTGTACATTCTTTTGACAGGGATACCAACTATGTGCATCGATAGCGGAGAGTTCAATCACTGTCCCCTCCGGGGGATACTTCCCGATATTGCGAAGAAATGGACACTCCTGATCATCACGTTTATCGGACGGGCCGGGACGATTCGGTTCACCGAACTGGAGAGAGCACTCGCGGGTATCAGCCCAAAGACACTCACCGACACCCTCAAAATCCTTGCTGATAAGCACCTCATCGAGCGGCACTACTATGCCGAGATCCCTCCCCGGGTGGAGTATTCGCTTACGGGGGACGGTTTCCGGCTTCGTGAAGCAATACAGCCGCTCATGAAGTGGGCTTCGGACCGGGATGCGGCGCGGGGTCCCGGATTGCGATCTTATGGCGACTTCCGGCTCCCTCCGCTCAGCGGAACAGTGACATGGCAGTGGTCGATCGGGGTTCCCGTCCGCCGCCTCTCTGACTCCGATCGCGTCCCGTTCTTCTCGATCCCGGATGACGTGGATGTGCGGCTCGACCCCGGCGTCATTTCCCCCTGCAGAGAGCATCAATATTATTCCCTCCGTTCCGGGAATGGCGCGGTGCAAGGGTCTTCTATGAACGGTTGCGGATTAAGGGTGTGCGATCCGCACACTTCCCTGTCAGAATCCCCTCTCCGCCGCATCGATCGCCGCGTCGATCTGCTGCTGAAGAGCGTCCGGCAGCCCCTGTATCTTCACATCCAGAAAGCCCCGAATGATGGTTGCCGTCGCCACCTCCTCATCGAGGCCGCGGGATATCAGGTAATCGATCTCGTCCTGCGCAATCTTCCCCACCGCCGCCTCGTGGGAAAGTTCGGTACCGACAACCCTCCCCTCGATCTCCGGAATCGCATGCACCAGCCCATCCTCGAGGATCAAACCCCTGCACTCGATGTGGCCCCTGGTCCCTTCCGATGCTCCCACGATATGACCTCTCGAGATCACGGTCCCTCCACGGGTGATCGCGCGGGTGATGAGCTCTGCACTTGTTCTTCTCCCCGAAAGAATGGCTCGCGATCCAATATCGAGATGGGAATTCGGATGCGCCATGACCACACTGCTGAACCTCGCAACAGCATTCTCACCTGCAAGGGTCGCGGTGGGGTACATCTCAATCTTCCGGACCGGGTTCATGCAGACGTAATTGGAGAGGAAGAGGCCGTTCTCCCCGACAACGGCAGCACTGCGGGGGAACACCGTGATCTTGTCCCCCCAGTTGTGGATCATGGTAGAGGTGATGTGGGCGTTCTTATCGATATAGAACTCGCTCACACCCATATGCGATCCGTGGTATCGATAGCTCGCACTCGCACATCCGGAGATGATATGCACCTCGGCTCCCTGCTCGGCGATAAAGAGATTATGGACATGCTGGATCGTCTCCTCGGAGAGATAGAGACATGCCTGTAGCGGCAACGTAGTCTTTGCCCCCTCGCGGGCGATGACCACGACTCCCCGAGGTTCCTGCTGTTTCGCAACGAATTTTGTCACCCGGTCCTTCTCGGGAGATACCGCCTTCCAGTAATAGTCTTTCAAACCATCATATTTTTCCAGGGCTTCAGAAAGCCCCATGATCTCCACTCCCTCTGCCGTTGAGGTTGCGTGGACTACTTCCTGGTCTTTCTGGAAGTAACTCCCTGACCGCCGCGAGAAATCCATTTCAAGGCCTGTCTGGCGGAGGCGCTCTCTCTCCTCCGGCGGCAGGCTCTCTAGGTCCTTCATGCCTGATCGCATGTGACACACTCCCTGTACCCCGATCTTCTCACGATCTTGAGGATCTCCCGGGGATTCCCATGGCATTTGATCGCTCCATCCACCAGCACATGGCCCACATCCACATCCAGATACTCGAGAATGAAACCGGTATGGGTGATGATCAATCCACTTTTATTCCGATGCAGATGCACATCCTTTTCGAGCAGATGTGCGATGGCATTTCCCATAATCTCCATATTTTCAAGGTCCACACCGCTCTCCGGCTCGTCGAGAAGGAGAAAATCCGGCTGCTGGACCATCAGCTGGAGAACCTCGCTCCGCTTGATCTCCCCCCCGGAAAAACCTTTGTTAATGTCCCGATCGAGCAGAGGTTCCATATTCAGGGTTTTTGCGTACTCCAGCACCCTCTCCATATGGTGATCGGAGGTTACCTCGAGGAGTTTTCCGAGCTTCAGGCCCGCAATCGTGGGGGGACGCTGGAACATCATCCCGATCCCGCGAAGTGCACGCTCTTTGAGCGAGAGGTGGGTGATCTCCTCTCCCCCGTACAGGATCCTTCCTTTGGTGACACGTACATTACCAAAACCCATGATGGCCAGGAGGAGGGTGGTCTTCCCTGAACCGTTCGGCCCCATGAGGGCGTGGGTCTCGCCCCTCCCGACTGTGAACGATATGTCATGGAGGATCTCTCTGTCTCCTACCTGAGCGTGGAGATTTTCGATCTCGAGCATCTCGATAGCACCCTATGCCAATATTTCAAATGTTGTTGAAGTATGTTTGTATGGAATCCCGTGTCCTTCACCCCAAGAGATCTGGCGCGATCGCGCGGAATTTCGATAGGGGGCCATGAGCATTTATCCGATACGATCTTTCCAATCTGCGTACGTGGAGCCCGTCAGCACGAAAGATCTCTCTTCTCTCCATTGCGTCGCAATCTTTCCTGCGTTCACAGGGATTGTGGAAATCCGGGCGATCGGATCTGAGATGAGGAAAAAAACCGAAAATTCCTGAATCCTTGCCCTGAACCTGCCCTTCAGGAGAAGACTTCAGCACCCGCAGCTCCCTCGCCCCCGCGGTGGCCGGACGCGGTTCTTCTCCTGTTTCATACATGCACTGCAGAGCAGGACAACCCCCTCCCTCTCGTGCTTCACCCGGAAAAACCGGGTGCCTTCCGATCCGCAGAGGTCGCACTTCACCGGCGTATCGCCTCCAGCACTGCAGCGGTGAGCCGCTCGATCTCGTCGAACCGGGGCTCGGCCATCCCGTTCTTCTCAATCCCGCATTCGGTGGCGATGAGGTGGATCTGTGGCTCGACCCCGAGTGCCCTGAGCCGTTTTTTCCCGCAGCAGTCGGCACAGCCGTCGAGGATGAGGATTTTTTCTGCCTGACCGATTGCTTCCTCCACTACCGCAGTCGGGCGGGTCGCCGAAATGCAGGCATCCACCTCCCTCCCGCAACGGTGGAGAAGTGCTCTTCCCGTCTGTGTGGTCAGCTTCCCGGTATTGGAGACCCCGGAGCAGGTGATGATGGTGAACGCCATTTATCCCGCTCCAAATGTCATATCGATCCACGAGGTGATCTCGTCCCGGATGCGCCGGACACCGTCCATGATCTCCTCGTCGGTACCGCTGAGAACTGAAGGGTCCGGGAATTCATGGTGGATTTGCTCCTTCGCCCATGGGAAGACCGGGCAGCGCCCACCCTCACAGACGGTGACCAGCATATCCATCTCTACCCCTGCAAACGCTGCGAGTTCCTTTGTTCGGTGGCCGGAGATGTCGATCCCGATCTCGGCCATTGCCCGGATCGCATACGGGTTCAGGACTCCCGGCTCGGTCCCTGCGGAAAAGGCGTGGTATCGGTCGCCGTAGCGGGCGTTTGTGTAGCCTTCCGCCATCTGCGAGCGGGCTGCATTGTGGGTGCAGACGAAGAGGATCGTCTGCTTTCTGCCGTTCATGATTCTTCATTCTCGTGTTTTTTCGTATTTTGTCCCCTTTTTTTCAGGCGTTCAATCAGATCGAGTGCCCTCTGTTTTGCTGCCTGCTCCTTTTCATTCATGGGCTCCGCCCATGGCTGCATTACCCTCCAGGTGATGGTTCCGGAAAGCGGCGGTTGTGGAAATGCACCCGGGTCATACAGTCGGTAGCCCCGAAATTCCGTGGGTTCCTCCTGGTAGCATGCCCAGACCGCCTGGCGGATCATCCCCTCGTCCTCAAACTGACAGTCCACGAGGGTGATCTGCGTACGAAGCCGATCAATGAATTCGAAGGGGATGTTGTAGAGGAAAGGATGCGGAGCATTCGTTCCGACGATTCGCTTCTTCTCATCCACTCCGTTTGCTAACAGCGCCTTCATCGCCTCCCCGGTGAGGTGCCCTTCGGACTCCGGTCCTCCCAGCACGAGGTAACGGATATTGGTGTTTGCCACGAGGTTGCAGATGATCTTCTCAAATCCGATATTCTCGGTCTGCACAGTCCCTGCAAGTGCGGCGCCGCTCTCGATCCCGGCACGGACAAGCCGCTCAATCGCAGGAGGGATCCGTTCTGCTTCGGTATTGAGCACGATCACGACCGCGACGGGCGAATAATCATTTCCCCGAAGATAGCGCCCTTCTTCAGGGGGGTAGTCTGGATGGGGCGGAACTTTGAGCATGGTCATTGTACACTGCATCCTTCCTGCTCAATTCCCGTATGTTTCTTCAGTGCCGTAAGGGCATGTTTTCCACGGGAATGCGGCAGCGCCTTTTTATTCAGATACTCGAGGTGCCGGACGATCTCGGGGAGATAGTGCGCCGGAACCCGACGATCGCCTCGCCCGGTCCCATATCGGTCGCGTCCCTGCATCCGTAGCAGCCGAACCCGTAGTTGAGCCGGTCCTCGACGTAGGGGATGATCGTCGCATCCACGCAGGTCGCCTGCAGGACGGCAGTGGAGCCGGTGACCCGTTCCCCGCCCCGTGCGTGCATGTAGGCGAGGACGATCCACATCAGCTTCTCGACCTCGTCCTCCACGACGACGATATCCGGTTCGCTCTCGGCCACCTCCAGCGGGAAGACGTCGAGCTGGACGATCTCACCCGGCTCGAAGGTCTTCATCCCGGCGAACATCTGCCGCCCGACCGATTCCTCAGCGGTGATCCCGAAGCCGATCAG
>JAVVFN010000049.1:0-9410 GCA_032250645.1 Methanomicrobiaceae archaeon
GGACGTGAGAGGAGCCGCATCCTCTGGTCATAGACCCGGATCGCCCGCAAGAGATCGATCTTACGGAAGAGGGGCCAGTACGGCGCACAGAAGTAGACCGCCGACTGGTTCCCGTTGGCTAGCCATGGCAGGAAATTGGAGATCCTCCGTTCGTTCCCGGTCCGCACGATAAGGTCCACGGGAGGGAGGTTGAGCCCATGGTTGAGGAAACGCTCGACGACCGGGATGTCGATCTCATCGGCCGCGAGACCCCCCTGCCGCACCTCGGAGAGGATCGAACGGACAGCATGCAGGATCTCGTTCCTGCCCCCGTAGGCAAGGGCGATATTCAGGTGGTAGTTCTGGTAGTGACAGGTGGCCTCCTCCGCCTCCTGGATGCTCTCCTGCAGCTCCTCAGGAAGGAGGGCCCGGTCGCCGAATATCCGCACCCGGAGCCCGTGCCGGTGCACCCGCTCGTCAGTGGGAACACGGCGGAGCATCTCCCGGAAGAGTGCGAAGAGCTCTTCGACCTCCTCTTTCGGCCGGTTGAAGTTTTCAGTGGAGAACGAGTAGATGGAAAGGTGCGGTATCCCGAGCTCGCAGACCCAGTCGAGCATCCGTTCGGTGGTATTCGCACCTGCACGGTGCCCTGCGGAGGTATCGATGCCCTGGCTTTTCGCGAACCTGCGGTTGCCGTCCTGGATGATCGCAATGTGGTTGGGGATATGGGCCAGCCTCCGCGCGAGAGAACGTTCATACCAGCGTTCGACGAGGTTCCCCCCCTTCATAGAGGAATGACCTCCACCACCATTCCTCCGTTAGGGTAACGTTCGATAATATACCTTTTCCCTGGGAAGCGTTCGGGGTGCTCGGCGAGCACCTCCCATGCCATCTCGATCCGATCTTTGCAGCACTCGCACGAAGGGGGGAGGTTGACCGGACCAACCGGTTCCCAGACCCCGTACACGATCGTCCCGTCGCCCGTGATCTCGTCGAACTCCCTCGCGGTATTTCTTGCGATGCGTTTGAGCCGTTCCCGGAGCTGCACCGAGTCCTTGAAGGTGGATGAGCACCACCTGACCTTTGGAGAACCGAGCAGATCCCGGGCCCATTCTTTCGCACCGGCCACCGCATTATGCCAGTTCTCTGCAAGTTCCAGCCCCCTCTCTCGCATCATCGGAGCATTCGTCTCGCTCCATTCGAGCTCATTGATGTTGAGGAAATCGAGGAGCGGGAGAAGGGGGATGAAATAGGCAAGCCCGGGGAGGGACGGGACCTCGATCCCGATGGAAAACCCGAGCTTCCGGGCGGTTGCGATGGTCTCGGGATACGCACTCTCCATGATGGTGGGCCACTCTTCCTGAGGGGGGTGGAGCCGGATCTCGTCGACAAGCCCCTGCAGGCAGAGAAGTTCCTCATCCTGCAGCGCCTTACCCGTATAGAGGTGGATGTGGTGGTCTTTGCCGAACGTCTCTTTTAAGAGCGTGCAGTAAATTTCCACCCTCTCCGGGACGATCATCGGATCGCCCCCGGTGATCCCGGTCCCGAGGGCCGACATCACCCGGGCCTCCTCGAGGATATCATCGGCACTCTCCACCAGCCGATCATTTGCATAGACCGCATCCCTCCCGCGCCTTTCAGTGGAGATCGGGCA
Organism: Methanomicrobiaceae archaeon; assembly: GCA_032250645.1. Taxonomy (GTDB): domain Archaea; phylum Halobacteriota; class Methanomicrobia; order Methanomicrobiales; family Methanomicrobiaceae; genus JAVVFN01. The sequence continues at coordinate 1,634 of JAVVFN010000049.1, forward strand.
GTACCAGCAGTCCCTTGTGCATCTCCCGGTCACGAAAAGGACCATCTTGGCCCCTTTCCGGCAGAGGACACATCCCTTACTTTCCACCCGCATTCACCGCTTCAATGATGCGCCTCTCCACAAATTCGCGGCCGAGAGCTTCGAGGAACCACCCCATGCGGGCGCCGCGTTCCTTTCCAAGGAATACGATGTACAGGGCCCGGAAGAGCTCCCGGGGGCTCGTGCCCGTCTCTTCGGCCACCGAATATACGAGCGCATGCAGGGCATCAGCCTTCCAGTCTGCAAGGCGCGAGAAGGCAGGGACCATCAGGCCGAGTGCATACAGGTCCTGTTCGGGCAGGGTAAGGGCAAGGGGCGGGAGTGACTGCTGGACACTGAACCTCACCTCTCCGGGGGCAAAACTCTCGAGCCATGCACGGGCACGCCGGGCCTGCTTGAGGATCCCCTCCCGGTCAGTGACGTCATAGTCGCTCCTCTGCAGGATCTCAAAGATCTGTGCGTCGTTCCTCGCGATCTGCACCACCGTGATCATGTGCCGGAACGGGATGTCGTGGGCGAATGTGCTGATGCGGGAGAGTTCGAATTCACGGCTCTCTTCCCTGCTGATACCCCGCTCGAATTCGTCGATCAGGCTCACCAGCCCCATCCCGGGGTCAAAATCGATCGCCTTTTCCGGACGCGAACGGGCGATCAGGTACCGGAGCACGTCAGGAGGGACGATCTTGAGCATATCCTCGATGGTAACTGCAACGCCCGTGGAGGACGCCATCGCCCCCTTCCCCTTGAGGCTGATCCACTCGTACATCACCGGGAATGGCGGGTCCCTCCCGAATACCTTCCGCACGATCTCCGCTCCGGTGTCATAGGATCCCCCGGCGGCCGCGTGATCCTTCCCGAACGGCTCCACTGTGATCCCGAAATGGTGCCATCGCATGGGCCAGTCGACCCTCCAGACGAGCTTGCCCTCTCCCCGGGCATAGTCAGAGACTCCCTCATAGCCGCATGTGCACCGGTAGCTGACACGGTGATGCTCCGGGTCATGGTGGAGGAGGACCGCATCGCTGATCCGGCCGCAATTTCCACAGACCGGGTAATACGGCGTCCAGGTGGAAGGGAGGGACCTTCCCGATACCCGCTCGAGGATCTCGCGGATAATGCTTGCATGCTCGAGCACGGTGCCGATCTCTTCGGTATACCTCCCTCCCCTGTACTCCTCAGATCCCCTGACCACCACCGGGTGGATCGCCATCTCGTCGAGCGCCTGCAGGAAGGGGGCCAGAAAATGCTCTGCATAATTGGCATGCCCGCCGCAGGGACAGGGGATATCGCAGAGGGGCATTCCCACGTACCTGGCGTACTCGGGAGGGAGGAAGGGGTAGACCCGCCGGAGCGGATCAAAATCATCGGCAATATAGAGGAGCTCTGCAGTGAGCCCTGCATCGATCATTGCCCGGAAGATGAGATCCCCGGTCACCACTTCCCGCATATTCCCTATATGGATCGGACCTGATGGAGTGATGCCGGTCGCGATTCTGTGGGAAATATCTTGCGGCACCGCGGCTGCACAGACATCTGCCCAGTGCACCCGCTCAGCCAAGTGACCACCTCTGCTGCATTGCCATAGTCATTGGATGCATGGCCATAACAAATTATGCAATATCACGGTGCCAAAAAAAAATACGGCAGAAGTGTTATCTGCTTTACTTTTTTTCCTTTTTCTCTTTCTTTTCTTTCTTCTCTTTTTTCTTGGGTTTGACCATGGAGAGGATGTCCACCATGTAGCGCTCGTCGTCGCCGAGCCTCACCACGACCTCATCGCTCTCTGCAAGTTTCTCGATATTCAGCTCGTATGATCCGGGATTTATCACGCGGATGCTCTCGATCCGGTCATAGAGTTCGAAGCTTCGTCGTGGTTCGGTCCTGACCTCGAGGAGCTCTTCCTCCTTCTCCTCGGCAACCTTCTCCATGTCCTTCTCCTCGAGCACATCCTCGTGCTGTTCAGCCTCGCGGACATAGAGAAACTTTTTCCCGCCGCAGCTCGGGCAGCCCTTCAGTATCTCGGTCGATCCGTCCTTGAACTCTCTTCCGCATTTTGTGCACTTATGTGGCATCGACCCTTCACCTTGAAGAGACCCATGCACTGATCAGGTCCTTCTCCTTCTTGATGGTCTTGAGCTGGTCTGCGGGCCCGATGACGGTGAGACGGGACCCCGGCCGCCTCCCGAAGAGGCGGCTGATCATCCCCCCGAGTCCCTTCTCGTCCTGGGCAGGATAGGTCTCCATCTCGATGCCGCTAAACCCGTCCGGGGTGATCTCGGTCATGGTCATCTCGATGAGCTTGCTCTGTTCCTCGGGTGCGAGGCCCTTCTCCAGCACCACAATGTTCCCTTCCATTACCTCGTCGAGGATGAGCCGGATCTTCTCCATCACCGTCATCTTATCCAGTTTATCCGCCGAGATAAGGTCGATCTGAACTCCCTGAATCATGACACTCACCCGAAGAATTCCACCATCTTTTCGTACAGCTCTACCACGTTATTTCCTTCAAGCCCGGAGATGGGGATCACAGGGTGCTGGGGGAACGCACTCTTTATCCGCTGGGGTGCGGCGTCCGGGAGGTCGATCTTGTTGGCGACGATGATAACCGGCAGGTTCCGGCTCTCGATGATCCCCACCATCATGATATTGACCTGCAGGAAGGGGTCCAGCGTGGAATCGAGCATGTAGATGACGCCGTCAATATCCTCCCTGAGCCAGTGCATCGCCTCAGCGACCCCCTCGGTGGCTTCCCTGGCCCGTTTTACGGCGTCCTCCTTCTCAAGGCCATATTCCAGGAACTCCTTGTAGTCGATCTTGGTGGTCACGCCGGGGGTATCCACGATGTCAATGGTGATAGAGCCGCCATTGTTCCCGGTGATGACGATCCCCTCTTTCCGCCGTGCCCTCCTCGTCTCATGAGGGATCTCGCTGACCGGACCGACTGCATCACCCGTCCAGTCACGGACGATCCTGTTTGCAAGCGTGGTCTTGCCGGCATTGGGCGGCCCGTAGATACCTATTCTGGATTGCCTCTTTTTCAAGAAAAATTTGAGGAACCTGGAAAATCGTTTTCTCGCACGTATCAAGAAATCCACAACATTCTCCCCCTGTCTTGGACAGGTGTATACCGGTACCACTATTTTGTGCATGAATACATATATTACACGATTTTTTCTCCCTTCAAGGGACGAAAAATCCCCGATAAACGGAGCGGCAGTATGCTTTTATACAAGGCAATCGAATGTATCTCGGTGATCCCAACCCAGCCTCCAAACAAGCTCGATAAGGTGATCATGTGAGCAACAACACGAATACAATGCACCTGGAGACCCGGGTAACCCTGCGGGAGGTCATGCGGTACAGGCCGACCATGATTGAGATCGAAGCCACGGTTGCGCAGGCGGCCGCGATTATGTGCAGGGATGAGGTAGGAAGCTGTATTGTCCTGCGAAACAATACACCCGCCGGCATCATCACTGAACAGGACATCAACTGCAAGGTCGTAGCCAAAAACAAAATGCCCGGGGAGGTCTACGTCGAGGAGGCGATGAGCACCCCGCTCATCACGATCGAGGCCGATCAGACAGTCGGCGATGCAGCTCACATGATGGTAAAAAACAAGGTGCGCCGGCTTCCGGTGATGGAAGACGGGCATGTAGTGGGGATCGTCACGGTCAGGGATATCCTCTCTGTCGCGAACGAGATCAATGAGGTCATGTCTGATCTCATGGACATCAATCGTGAAGAGGACGTAATAATGGGCGTATGTGATGCGTGCGGAAGCATGTCTGATGACCTCAAGGTGATCGATGGAATGCTTCTCTGCCCAGCCTGTCGTGAGGAGGTCCGGCTCACATGAAGGTGGCCGAAGAACTGATGGTCAGGATCCCGGAACAGTTCCCTCCGCTCCGGGATGATGATTATGTGACCAAAGCCAGGCAGCTGTTGCGGGATTACGTATTCCGCGAACTATGGGTGATGGACGGGGAAGACAGTTATCTCGGATACATCGACATCACCGATGTGCTCAGGGTCACTGACACAAAATCAAATGTGACGTTGAAGGGATTTATCAAGCAGGGCGTCCCTGTAGCCCGTGACGCATCAATTGATGACATCGCACGCGCATTCCTCGGCGGTGCCACCAGCAGCGTACCGGTCGTCGAGGACAGGAAACTCGTCGGGATCATATTACTCCGGGAGATATTTCCCCTCCTCGTCTCGTTGCATGAACAGCATGGCATGGTGAAGGATTACATGACCCGCAGGGTGGTGACGTGCTACCCCGAAGACACGATTTTGAAGGCATACACGCTCATCATCGACAGCTCCTACTCGGCATTCCCCGTGGTGAGGAAGAGTGAACTGATAGGCATGGTATCACGCAACGACCTGCTCAGGCATGGAAACATACGCAAGTCAATCGGTAATAGCGGAAATTCACCCGCCATCGAGAGTATCATGACCACTCCTGCAATTACCATCTCTCCTGACGAGCAGATCACTGCTGCAGCGATGCTGATGGTCAAGCATGACATCAGCAGGTTGCCTGTCGTCTCCGGCGGAAAACTGGTGGGAATTGTCGACAGGCATGACATCCTGAAAGGCTTGAAAGTATAGGGCTGATCATATGCGGAGAAACTACCGAAGCGAAAATAATAGAGATAAACTTCTCAAAATGCCCGGGAAACTCGACCGGGGTCCCGTTGATTTCAAATCTCGTATCGTCGGAAGAAAGGGGGAAGTGATGGCGCTTGCCACCCATGATGTGATCTCTGTACCCCCCACCACGACGATCATCGGTGCCGTCGAGGCGATGACCAGCCACGGATTCCGGCGACTCCCCGTCACCGATGCGGGGACGATGCGGCTGCGCGGTATCGTCACCGCGGGCGATATTATCAATTTCATGGGAGGCGGCGACAAGTTCAACCTGGTCAATGTCAAGCACCGGGGAAACCTCCTTGCCGCTATCAATGACACGGTGCGGGAGATCATGACCGAGCGCCTGATCACCATCAGCCCGCTCGCGACCATCGACGAGGTGGTGGAGACGATCGTCACAAAGAAGACCGGCGGGCTGCCGATCGTTGGTGAGGGCGACGTGCTGATCGGGATCGTCACTGAACGCGACGTGATGCTCGGCCTGGCGCGGGAGAAGAATGACCGTCCGGTCGAGGAGATCATGAGCACCGCGCTCCATGTCATCACGCCTGATGCACCCATCGGGTCGGTGACAAAGGAGATGGTCTCCGGGAGTTTCAGGAGGCTGCCTGTGGTCAGCGAAGATATCCTCTTTGGCATCATCACTGCGACCGATGTCATGAAGTACCTGGGGGGTGGAGAGGTCTTCGAAAAACTCGAGACCGGGAATATCGCGGATGTAATGGGCCTGCCGGTCCGCACGCTCATCGAGCGCACCCTGCACACCGCCACGCCTGACCAGACCATCACTGAGGTCGCAACCAAGATGCTGGATAAGCATGTCGGGGCACTTCCGGTCATTGAAAATTCCCATCTCGTCGGGATCGTCACCGAGTATGACCTCGTGAAAGCATTTGCAGAGAGGTGAAGTGAGATGCAGGCATCAGATATCATGTCATCGCCGGTGTATGTACTTGAACCGAAAGACACCGCCTCGCATGCCCGTAACCTCATGATCAAGCACCGGATATCCCGGTGCCCGGTGATCGAGGAGGGGGCCCTCTGTGGGATCATCACCAAAAAGGATCTCGCCTACCGGCTCCGGCAGAAAGAACCGGTCTGGAGAAGGCGACCGCTCGACAAGATCCCGGTCGAGATACTGATGACCCCAGACCCCCTGACCGTGGAGACCGGGACCACGGTCTCAGAGATTGCCCGGGCCATGATCAGCCGCGAGATAAGCGGGCTGCCGGTCATGGAGGAAGGGGCGATCGCGGGGATCGTGACAAAATCAGATATCCTGCGCTCAGAGAAGGTCAACGAGCTGGAGATGATGGTCGGGGATCTCGCGGTGCGGGTGGAAAAGGTGAACAGGTTCCACTCGCTGGACCATATCCTTGACATCATAAGTGAGCAGAATAACAAGGTCATCGTCATGAATGATGACGGGACCATTGCCGGCATCATCACCGAGAGCAACCTTGCATTCCACACCTACACGAACGTACGAAGGGAACTCCATGAGAAGGACGTGCTCTTCCTGCGCCGCGAAGAAGCGGGCGGCAGAAAGTGGTTCCGTGATGTGGTTGACGTCTCAGTCGTTGCAGAGGACGTCATGTCGCGTCCGGTCGTCACGGTGGAACGCATGGATCTCCCGATCCAGGCAGCCGTATCATTGATGAGGGAGCACCATATCAACAGTGTCGTGATCGCAAAGGACAGGGAACTGATGGGAATCGTAAAACGAGACGATATCATACAGGAGGTGGCAAAATGAACAAAAAAATGCTGGTCAGGGACATGATGAGTAAGCCGGTCACCATTGCGAAATCCGCTGCAATCACCGAGGCATTTGAGAAGATGCTGGATGAGGAGGTCGATCCCCTCATCGTCACCAATAATGGCGCGGTTATGGGAACCATCTCGCGCAAGGCCATTGCAGACACGCTGGGAAGCAGCAAACTCGGGCTGAAGAAGCCCTCCGGAGTAATTGCGCCCGCCCAGCTGCACGTGGCAAAGAGGACCGACGAGGAGTTCACTTCGGTGTACCCGGACGAGAATGCAGAGATCCTGATCCCTCTCCTCCAGGAGTACAAGCTGGTGGTGGTGCTCGACGAGGAGCACCGTCTGATCGGCCAGGTGAAAGGAAAGGATCTCCTCAAGTCCATGCAGCCGGCGACCTCCCTTGTGAACGTCCTGCAGGCAGCCTACACCATTCGTTCTGATGAACGCGTCGTGCACCTGCGAAGGAGAATGCTCGATGAGGATATCAGTAAGTTCGTGGTCATGGACGACAACGGCATCCTGGGGATCGTCACAGAGACGGATGTTGCGCGGGCCATGAAGGCGTTCCGCGAAGTGGTGGACGACAAGTACCAGGACCACCGGATCAGGAACCTCCTCGTCCGGGACATCATGACCACCCACCCCCTCACGGTAGGGATCGATGAGGAGATCAAGACCGTCATCGAGCTCCTGCTGGAAAAACGCATCAGTTCGATCCCGGTCATGAAAGACGGGCGTCTGACCGGCATGGTAACCACCCAGAGTCTCCTTGCCGCACTCTAAAATCTGAATCTCTTTTTTCCCCAACCTGCAGGCACTATTAAGAGTTCTCACCAGGGATGCGTACAGGAATATGACATGAAACCAGAAGTACCGGTCCAGCCTGTGAAGCCGGCGCGTGACGTAGCCGCGCTCCTCGAAGGGATGAGCAAGACGGGCTTTCAGGGAAGAAAGCTCGGGGAGAGCCTCGAAGTGTGGTCCCGTATGGTCCGGGACGAGGACTGCGTGATCCTCCTCGGGCTCTCGGGCGCCATGATCCCGGCCGGGATGCAGGAGTGTCTGAAGGAACTCGTGCGCCGGCGGTATATCGATGCGATCGTCTCCACCGGAGCGAACATCTTCCACGACCTCTGCGAGCACGCAGGGGTGCATCACTATCTCGGCCACCACCACGTCGACGATGCCGAGCTCTTCTCGCACGGAATCGACAGGATCTACGACGTCTTTGCCTACGAGGGGCAGTTCAGAAAGGTCGATGCGGCCATTGCCTCCTTTGCTGCCGATATCGCGCCCTTCAGGGGTTCATCGC